>JAJRQG010000149.1 GCA_024280395.1 Gammaproteobacteria bacterium
GTAGATTCTTCACCTTCGATGGCTAACCTTACTGCATCTAACTTAAATTGTTTTGTATAACTTCTTTTTGACATTTGGACACCTCACTGTTCATTATATTACAAAATGTGTGTCCGTTTTTAGGGGGATAGGTCAGACATTCAAATTAAACCTCCAAGTAATTGATAGCGATTTACCTGATATAATTGCATATATTGTAAAAGATAAATATGTGAGTAGCATAGTAAAAATGAACGAAATAATTAAAAAAATCTCAACTGTTAACCCAATGAATTATGACATGAGCCAAGGACATAAATTTTATGAGTACAGATTGGTGAATTTTTTGGTTGAGGCTGCTCTAGGTATGACTTCAAAATCAGTCTGGTCTGGAAAATATGATATAGTCGGTGGAATAATTATTATTAAACCAAATGCTGAAATGCTTTGTTATCACCTAATTGATTTTAACAAATTTAAACAATACTTAAAAAATTCTTCAAAACTAGATAATCCATCAGGTGGTAAAATGGGATATGGGTCTGTTTACAAGGATGAAAATGGATCGTTTATCAAATTAAATTTTCAAATAAAAGCATAGTGGACATCTTGCTTCTGATGGTGGGCGGGGCCACACCCTACAAAAACGGGCTGACACATGGGTCCGCACCCTACATTTGTTACGCAGCTACTTCGTCATTTTGTTCTTGAACTCGGATGGTGACTTCAAGACCAAGTTTATAGGCCAGTGCCATTAAATTATCAACGCTGAATTTATGGATTTTGCCTTTCATTAAAGCTGATTGTAGTTTTTTGAAGTTTCATGGCTTAAATGTTTGAAATTCTGGTGTATTTCAATATGATTTATATTTATTGGTGCGATATTGGTGTAATATTGCAGCAATTAATCTATTTAATGAAAAATGTCTAGACAAAGTATTTCTTTTACAGAACCGAATAACAAATGGCTTAATGTTCAAATTGAGTCAAATGAGTACAATAGCAAAAGCGAGTTGGTCAATGATTTGATTCGTAAAGCTCGTGTGCAAGAGGATGAATTAAATATAATTAGAGCCAAGCTGATTCAGGCTGAAAAAAGCAATTTTACTCACCAAGGACAAAAGGAAA
Organism: Gammaproteobacteria bacterium; assembly: GCA_024280395.1. Classification (GTDB taxonomy): domain Bacteria; phylum Pseudomonadota; class Gammaproteobacteria; order Xanthomonadales; family Marinicellaceae; genus NORP309. Next base: position 1,108 of record JAJRQG010000149.1, read on the forward strand.
TGTTATCTGAATTTAAAAAGGAATTGAACATTGAGCAATCGTTATAAAATCAATCTTGAAGTAAAGCCCAAATCCCGATATAGAAAACACGATTTTAGCACACCCCCTTAGCACGTCTAGCAAATCCAAAAAATGCCTAACCACCAATAAGGTGGCAACATATTTTTTAGATTCACTTTACGTACCAAGTGATTGCACTCTATTTCGCGTTTCTATATCGGGACTTGGGCATAGGATGATTTGAAACGGATTTATTTCTATGGGTTTCAAAGATGGGGTTAACAACAAGCAGATTCCTATTTCAATCAATTTTTTGAATGTTTTTCTGACATTTCATTAAATCCAAAACAATTCCCTAAAGTTGATGATATACGAAAAGGCTACAGAAGATGTATATGTGGTGTTGATAGTGTTTATTTTAGAATTGATAATGACAATATTGAAATAATGAGAATATTGGGTTCTCAAGATGTTGAACATTCCTTTTAATTAATTTTTTGGTGGGCAAGCCCACCCTACGACACCTAAAAAGAGGGCGTACACACAGGTCCGCACCCTACAGAAATCCAGATACAAAAAAGCCCCAATATTTCTATCGAGGCTTTCTAGGTTATGGAACCGTTGTACTTAATTGCTTCAGTAGTGAGCTAAGTTGTTCATAGATGATTTAAATAATCCATATCATCTCCCAAGATACGAATAACATTAATTGTTGATTCTGTGGCGGTGTAAAAGAGTATGTGTTCATTTATTTGATATTTTTTGTAGCCTTGACGGATGTTGTCTATGTTGACACCGATATCTGGATTTGATGCTATTATTGTTAATGCGTTATCTATTTGGTCTAAATATTTATCAGCTTGGTCTGTTCCCCAATGTTCAAATGTATAGAGCCAGATATTTAGTAGATCTTGTTCTGCTTGGTGGTGTTTATGTATTTTCAGCATTGTTCAGCAGCATCCGAGCTTTAAGTTTTATCGCTTCCATATCAAGAGTCCCTGCATCACCACTTTGTTCTCCCTCAATCAAAGCCGCTCGTAAATTCTGTAATTTCATAGCTTGGTATTCTGTTTCTGACATGATGACGGATACTGGGTTCCCATTTCTTGTGACGCTAATGGGTGAAATTTGCGACTGCATAATAACGTTACCAAATTTTTGTTTTGCTTGTGATGCTGTGATTGATTTCATTTTATTTATTTTGTTAATTTGTCTATTATAATCAAATTGGACAATTTAGACAATGTTTTATTTTATGATTTAGAGGTGCTTGTTTGTTTTTCGGTGGGCAAGCCCGCCTTACAACACCTAAAAACCGGGCGGACACATGGGTCCGCACCCTACAAAAATCCAGGCGCAAAAAAGCCCCTATATTTCTATCGAGGCTTTCATATTTCCTATGGAAAGGAATTTTGGATTAGATTGGTTTAGTAGTTAGTTAATTTATTCGTGCTAGAAAAAACAAGCTGGTGATATACCAATGCGTTATTTTAAGTGCCTATAAAAAAGTCCCGAGAATATCGGGGCCTTTAGATTCTATGGTTATGGAATCTTTGTATTTAATCGTTCCATTAGTGAGTCAGGTTGAGTGGAAAAATATTGAGTTGGTGATTTACCAATGTTTTTATGAATAAAAAAAGCCCCGATATTTCTATCGAGGCTTTTATATTTCCTATGGTAAGGAATTTTGGATTAGATTGGTTTAGTAGTTCGCTAGGTTGGTGCTGGAAAAAACAAGTTGGTGATTTACCAATGCGTCTTTTTTAAGTGCCAAGATAGCGGACTAATGAGCCAATATCATCTAAAATTTACATCATGCCGGGCATACCACCCATCCCTCCCATTCCACCCATGCCGCCCATATCTGGCATTCCGCCAGCTGGTGCATCAGGTGCTGGTGCGTCAGCTACCATACATTCTGTGGTGATCATCATGCCAGCAACTGAGGCAGCATTTTGTAATGCGCTTCGGGTTACTTTGGCTGGATCTAAGATACCTGCTTTGATCATGTCAACGTATTCGCCTTTGGCAGCGTCATATCCATAATTGCCTTCGCCGTTGCGTACTTCGTTAACTACTACTGATGCTTCTTCACCGCAGTTGTTAACGATTTGACGTAAAGGCTCTTCCATGGTGCGTTTAGCAATCGCGATGCCGACATTTTGTTCTTCGTTGTCGCCAGTTAAATCACCGATGGCTTCTAGTGCTCTGATTAGCGCTACTCCACCACCAGGTACCACACCTTCTTCAACAGCTGCTCTTGTAGAGTGCAATGCATCTTCAACACGGGCTTTCTTTTCTTTCATTTCTATTTCAGAACCAGCACCCACTTTAATCACTGCAACGCCACCAGCCAATTTGGCTACACGTTCTTGTAATTTTTCTTTGTCATAATCGCTTGTTGCTTCTTCGATTTGTGCGCGAATTTGGTTAACCCGTGCTTCGATTCCTGCAACATCACCAGCACCGTCAATCACTGTGGTGTTTTCTTTGCTGATTTGGATTTTCTTGGCTGTGCCTAAGTCTTCTAAAGTCACTTTGTCCAATGACAAGCCTACTTCTTCTGAAATAACTACACCACCTGTTAATACAGCGATGTCTTCTAGCATTGCTTTGCGTCTGTCACCAAAACCAGGTGCTTTAACCGCTGATACTTTAACGATACCACGTAAGTTATTAACAACCAATGTTGCCAATGCTTCGCCATCGATATCTTCAGCAATAATCAATAAAGGCTTGCCTGCTTTTGCAACAGCTTCTAGTGTTGGAAGTAAATCACGGATGTTTGAGATTTTTTTGTCGTGTAACAAGATGAATGGTGCTTCCATTTCACAAGTCATTGTATCTTGGTTGGTGATAAAATATGGAGATAAGTAACCGCGATCGAACTGCATGCCTTCAACAACATCTAATTCGTTCTCAAGTCCTGATCCTTCTTCAACGGTAATCACGCCTTCTTTGCCGACTTTGCCCATAGCTTCTGCTATGATTTGTCCAACATTTGTATCAGAGTTTGCAGAGATTGTACCAACTTGTGCAATCGACTCGCTGTCTGTACAAGGAGTTGCCATGTCTTTGATTGAATTAACTGCAACGATAACCGCTTTGTCGATTCCGCGTTTTAAATCCATTGGGTTCATGCCAGCAGCTACGGCTTTTAAGCCTTCACGTACAAAGGCTTGTGCAAGAATAGTTGCTGTGGTTGTTCCGTCACCTGCTACATCATTGGTTTGTGAGGCCACTTCTTTAACCATTTGTGCGCCCATGTTTTCAAACTTGTCTTCTAAGTCGATTTCTTTTGCTACTGATACACCATCTTTGGTGATGGTTGGTGCGCCAAAACTTTTGTCCAATACAACGTTGCGGCCTTTAGGTCCTAATGTTACTTTAACTGCGTTTGCTAAAATATTAACGCCACGTGCCATTCTTGCGCGTGCGTCTTCTGAAAATAATACTTCTTTTGCCATGATATTTCTCTTAATAATTTGTTTATTTGTTTTGTTAATAATTGAGTTGGAGTTACTCGACAGAGTTACTCGATAACGCCTATGATATCAGATTCGTTCATGTATAAAAATTCTTCGCCATCGGCTTTGAATTCTGTACCTGAATATTTTCCGAATAAAACAACATCACCTGCTTTAACTTCTAAAGCACGAACATCGCCATTTTCCAACACTTTACCGTTACCCACGGCAACAATTGTTCCTTGAGCTGGTGCTTCTTGACCCGATTCTGGGATGATAATACCACTGGCTGTAGTGGTTTCTTTTTCTTGACGTTTAACTATTACACGATCGTGTAAAGGACGAATATTCATTGAGTTCTCCTTGTTTAAGGTTTATTAATATTAAGTTGGCAACTAGATAGGGGTAAAACACATGAATTCAAGGAAATATTGGAAATTTATTCACCAATATCTTCATTCCATAATTCAGGCTTTTCGGCAATAAATTTTTTCATGATGTTTTTGCAGTCTTGATTGTCCATTTGAATGATTTCAACACCTTTTGATTCAAGGTGTTTTTCTTCTCCCATAAAGGTGGTATTTTCCCCAATAACCACTTTAGGAATCCCATACAACAGTATTGTTCCTGAACACATGGAACAAGGAGATAGCGTGGTATAGAGTGTGCATTCTTTGTAAACAGAGGCTTTTTGACGTCCGGCATTTTCTAAAGCGTCCATTTCACCATGTAGAACAACCGATCCATCCTGTACCCGTTTATTGTGCCCTGCCCCAAGAATTTTGCCGTTATGAACGATAATCGACCCAATAGGAATACCACCTTCGTCATAACTTTTTTGGGCTTGGTCGATTGCGGCTTGCAGGAATTTTTTGTGCATAGGTTTATTCAGAGTTTAAAACCCAATGATAAACTATTTTTCTAAAATTTAAAAGAACTCCGTAGGGTGCGGACCCATGTGTCCGCCCGTGTTTGGGTTGGCGTGATTACGGTTGTGGATGGAATATTGGAAATTCCGAATGAATTGAGAAGCGGGAGCACACATGGGTGCTCCCCTACGGAGGTATTTGTTTAATTGGGTTGGTAATATTTGTCATCTGCCCATTTTTGTGGGTTATATTTGATATAATCAACTATCATTTCATGGGATTGTTGATTACGAATCACATGTTCGTGAAAACTTCTTTGCCATAATTTTTTATCAAATCGTTGCCAGTTATCACTTTTAACATTCTTTATATAATCATTAGTCGTCATGGTTTTGAACCATTGCACAACACTAGCTAGGGTAGCACCCGTGTGTGCTATCGCTGTTTGAATACCATCAATTCCAATAACACAATGGAAATGATTGGGCATAATCACATAATCGTGAACCATTAAATTGGTGAATTTCTCAGGAATTTTTAAAGTCCATTTTTCAATCATTATACCCGCATGATTTAACTGCATAGTATCATTTTTAATTGAACCATAATAACAGCTGTGTTTTTGGCAACATATCGTAACGAAATACAATCCTTGTTGAGAATAATCATAATGTTTTAAACGCAATGATTTACGTTTGGGTAAATTGTCCATATGAATATGTTACCACAAAACAATATAAAATACTCCGTAGGGTGCGGACCCATATGTCCGCCCTTGTTTAGAAAATCGTGAATTTGTTTAATTAAATACAATTCCCTTGTAATTCATACAATAAAACCCATAATCCCTATCTGAAGTTGGTCAGGTAATCGCGGTGCGAGTAATCGTATCGAGGAAAGTCCGGGCTCCACAGGATACAGTGCCAGATAACGTCTGGGTAGCGCGAGCTAACGGCTAGTGCAGCAGAGAGAAGACCGCCAGTCTTTATTGATTGGTAAGGGTGAAAGGGTGCGGTAAGAGCGCACCGCATGGCTGGCAACAGTTCATGGCAAGGTAAACCCCACTGGGAGCAAGACCAAATAGGAAAGCAGGCTTGATCTTTAATTAGATTCGAGTAAGGCGTGATCCGCGTTGTTTTCGGGTAGGTTGCTTGAGGCATGCAGCGATGTATTGTCCAGATGAATGATTACCACATTAGCAATAATGACACAGAACCCGGCTTATCGACCAACTTCTTTTTTTACACAAATAAAAACCTAAATGAAAGTTTCAAATAGGTTTTTATTATTTATCCAGCTAGTCTTTTAATAACTTTAGGGTACCAGAACTATTATTTCATTTGCTCCTTTGTGTTTAACCAGCCCTGCATAATTTGCGAGTATACCGCCATTTAAACTGGCATTGACAAACCTTTGAATAGTAAATCCTGCAATCGGCAAACCTTTAAATGTATAAGTACTTCCAAACGTTTGCGAGGTATCGGTTGTAGAAACTTCTTGGTCAAAAATAAAACTCGCCCAACCTTTGTCAAATGACGTGTTAATCTTCATGGTGTTTTTTGATCCTAGAATAGTTGAAGGTTCATTGGTACTGGCTGCCGATATAAACTCAACCGTGTTTACCGCCAAGCAAAACTCAATACTATTAGTTGAATTTGATGTTTCTCGATTGTATGCTAGTAATTCAGCAGCTTCGCATTCTCCATTTTCAGAAGTAAATGGGGCAACTGGCACTTGTGAAGGAGATTTAGAGGAATCGGTAAAAAATTCTTTGGTTGGAAAACTTACTACCATTTCAGTATTTGCTCCTATACCATTATCTACAATGTACTCAGCATAGATGTTTTTCATAATAAACAAGGAACTGACTGCTTGAAAGGGAAATTCCCATGGGACTAACAGTGGTAAAGAAGGAGATAAAATCATGCTCATCTTAGAATTTCCTGAATTCAAATTTGGTAGGCTAGTGCCTGGAAGTTCATGTTGAATTTCTGTTGAATAACCTTGTATTGCATCAGCATTATACGAAACATCAATCCCACCATTCACATCTATCAAATGTACAGAACCGAACAAACCGCCTGAACCATTGGGTGCATCGATATTTTCTGTAGGATCAACAATCCAAGCACCTTCAGCAGCCCAGTTATTTTGAATCTTATTACAATCTTGCGTACTGTGAATTGCCCAATTGGCATATTCGCCAACTACATTACCCATTTCAAAAACCTGTATCTGTCCTTCTGTACCCCGTGAAAGATCTGTTCCAAAGCCATCATCAAAATCTCCTTCGTAAGCGTAAGGTAAAAATTCTTGCCCATTGATGCCAGTTGGAACAGTACAGGTGGTATCATTGGTTATGAGTTTTACTGATGGCTCTCCAACATGATTTGGAATAGTAGAAGTTTGGGTTACCAGCGCACCCGTCCATTCATCAAAAGGTGGGATGTAAATACTGAAGATTAACGTATCGCGATTATTCTTACCTTCCAAAAATTTAATTTTTACTGCCTTAACTTTATCAGAAGTATTGGTTAAAGAGATTAATGTATTCATATTGTTGTTTACAGTATAGTACGGGTAGATTAAAACTTGTCCTATTCCCTTTTCGTTTAAAGAGACATAGGCATGTACTCTGTCTATTGATGCTATGAACATAGAGGTCAATACAATAGATAAACTTATTTTCTTCATTTTATTTTCCTTTTATTTAGATATATAAGAAAGTTTATTTTATAAAACAGGTGGTGAATGTTGTGTTAATACAATGTTAAAATTGTGTAAATCATACAATATTGGCCTTAAGTTTAAAAAACTTTATTTACACTTGAAATATTAACTCTTTTCCCCCAAAGTAACGCTTTAAAAATTAACTCTATTCAAGGAATCTCTAATAAACACAGAATTCAATATTTGGTGGCAACAACGACAATTTGATTTTCCAAAAGAAAACTTGGAAACAATCAATCGTGCCTTAGATTTGGTCAAACACATTCCTACTGATTTAAAAGTCTCTGCAGACTGTATTTCACCCAATCACTTGCCTGAATTGATTAATATCTTGGTTAATTTGCAAGCCGATGAAGAGGTCATTACTGCCGCATTGCTGTTTCACATTGTACGTACAGGGCATGAGATTACCGATGAACAAAGGTCATTGTTCTCCGAATCAATTTTATTTATTTTGAATGAAATCTTTAAAGTTAGCCAATTGGAGTGGATGAAAGACACCCAAGCACTGATTAACAATGGCGAATCTTTGCGCCGTTTATTATTTGCGATGATTAAAGATGTGCGATTGGTGTTGATTTTATTGGCTGATCAAGTGGTTTTATTGCGTGCTTCGGTTAAATTCAGCCAAACAGAACGACAAAAACTGGCACAATTATCACAAACGTTGCATGCTCCATTGGCAAACCGTTTAGGCGTTTGGCAAGTCAAGTGGGAACTCGAAGACTTTTCATTTCGCTTTTCTCAACCGGATGAATACAAAAGAATTGCCAAACTATTGGCTGAAAAACGCATTGATCGTGAACATTTTATTGAACATTCTATCCAACAATTGCACGATAAATTGTCAGAGGTACATATCAATGCCGATATTGTTGGACGCCCCAAACACATTTATAGCATTTATAAAAAAATGCAAAAGAAGAACTTAAATTTTGATGGCTTGTACGATATACGTGCGATTCGTGTTTTGGTGAATGATTTATCCCAATGTTATGCTGTATTGGGAATGGTTCATGCTTTGTGGAAACACATTCCCAGAGAATTTGATGACTATATTGCCATGCCAAAAGGCAACAATTATCAGTCTTTGCATACTGTGGTCATCGGCGAAGGCGGTAAAACAATGGAAGTGCAAATACGCACCCATGACATGCATGAACATGCCGAGTTAGGTGTTGCAGCCCATTGGCGTTACAAAGATGGCACAAAACAAGATGCCGGCTATGACAACAAGGTCAACTGGATGCGTCAACTATTGGCATCCAATGATACTGATAGCAGCGATTTATTGGCACAATTTGAAACCGAAACAGAAGAAGCACGGATTTATGTATTCACGCCCAATGGCGATGTGGTTGACCTATCGGTTAATTCAACTGTGGTTGATTTTGCCTATCATGTACACACAGAAGTTGGGCACAGAACACGTGGGGCAAAAATCAATGGGAAAATAGTTCCATTAACCACTGTTTTAGATACCGGTGACCGAGTCGAAATATTAACCGCAAAAGTAGCCAAGCCGAGCCGTGATTGGCTGAGTGAACAGTCTGGTTATTTGAATTCAGCAAAAGCAAAAGCAAAAGTACGCCATTGGTTTCGAGAAAATGATTTTGAACAAAATGTTATTGTTGGCAAAGAAGCTTTGGATAAGGAGCTACGAAAGTTCGCCTTGGAGTCGGTGGATTTAAAACAGTTTTTAACCAAGTATAACCTTCATGATGTGGACAAGCTATATGCTCGAATTGCCACCAGCGATATCTCGGTCAATCAAATATTAAGACTAGCAGAACAGCAAATTCGCCCCAAAGAACCTGAAGTCTTTAAACTCAGCAAACCAGTAGCGACACCCAGCAGCAACAACACCAATCCATTTGTCGTGGAGGGTATGGCACATGTGATGACAACCCAAGCCAATTGTTGCAATCCTGTTTTGGGTGATACCATTGGTGGGTTTATTACCCGTACACGTGGTGTGAGTGTACATCAATCTAACTGTGAAAATTACATTCACATGATCAGTGAACAACCCGAAAGAATTATCGGTGTGACTTGGAGCAATGACACCGCAATTAGCTTTCCTGTTGATATTCAGATTACGGCTTATGATCGCAAAAGTTTCATCAAAGATTTATCAGCTGTGTTGGCCAATTTAAAAGCCAATATTGAATCTTTGGTCGCCAAACCTGATGCAAACCACGGCACAAACCACTTGGAATTAACCATTCGTGTTTGTGATTTTGAACACCTGAATCTGGTTTTAAGCCGCATCAGCACCATTGAATATTTGATTTCAGTAAAACGCATTGCCTGATTACAGGGTTAACGCATAAACCGCTTGAATCCAGAAGGTGTAAACAAACTGTCCTTGGCAATTTCTCCATTGAACTTATTTTTACCTTTTTCTTGATTCTGTAAACCCATCACATGGTATTGTTGACTGATAAGGTCATGAAAAACATTAATAACGGGGAAAATTCCAGGCATATCAGCATAGAACTTTGGATAGGACAAACTCACACGCCACAATTTTCCCTGCTTATTGTATTGATCAGCAGCTACCACTTGCCAAGAGTCCTCATCAATGTAAAAAGTGCGTTTAGAATACACATGACGCCACTTTTCTTTCAAGGTCGCCTCTATTAACCAAACCCGGTGTAATTCATATCGGGTATATTCAGGGTTGATGTGGCCCTTTTGTAATATGTCTTTGTATTTTAAATCTTTACTGGAGAGTTTTTCATTGTTGTATGGGATAAAAATTTCACGCCTCTCTAGTAACTCCCAATTGAATTTATCTGGTGAACCATTAATTAAATCTGTATCATCGACTGTTCTTAAAGATGATGCTGAAGAAACCGGGTTATCATAAGCGACATTGGGCGCCCGTAGTACTCTGCGGCGTCCTTTGTCCCATGTCCATGCCAAGCGTTTATTGTTGAGTTGATCCAAAGGCTCTAACACCAAAACCCCTCCACCTGACTTGGTTGCTGGAGCCAAAGTTTTGCCAATCAAAGAAATAAAATATTTGCTGTTATTATTCTCTAAATACCCGTCAAACCTAACCAGTGTTTTTCGAGTAATGAGTGTGAAGTTTCCTTTCTTGTAAACTACCGCATCACTGGCCTGGTTTTCTAACTGTATTCCACGCCAACGACTGATGTGATTAAAATAAATTTCCAGAGCTGACATAGGAATAGGAAAAGGAATGCCACCAAGCGCATTTTTAAACCCTGTTTGGTCATCATTCAAAGTAGTGTTTATGGCATTAGTCGCTGTATTTTTATACACCCAATCAGGCGCTATTGCAGTTCGGTGTGATGGATATATAGGCATGTTAAAAGTATCTGGATATTGTTTGAATAATGCCAGTTGACCAATTGTTAAGTGATCTTTGTATTGCTCTATATTTTTACTGGTGATCGTAAACAACGGCTTTTCATCACTGGGGAAACTTATATCTCCTGTCCAATCAGGAATAGTTTCTCCATTGCCAGCTCTAATAGCACCCAGTGGTGTAAGCTCAGCATTAAGCTTTAATTGTAATTGAATATCAACTTTAGCAAATAAAGCAAAAGAAAACAACAGCAATATTTTCAATATGTTTTTCATAAGAACCCATCTAATTATTTATTTTAGCCCAAACAAACACAACTACTATTACACACCCTTCATGATTTTAAGCAGCACAGTTATTTCTTGTTTGGCAGTATTTGACATAGTGTCATCATTATACTGCTAAATGATTATAGGTAATAGAAATTTATCAAGCAGGCACTAATGGTAGAGGTGCGATTTATCACGTCTTATGGTTTTCTCCCGTCTTCAAAAGACGCGATAAATCGCCGTCTCTACTGAACATCCAATTCCCATCAATGTTATACTGGGTAAAATTCACCTTATCAGTTTTATGTGAACGGGCGGACACATAGGTCCGCATCTACGAAGTTCAATCTTATTCAAATCCATCTTTAAACATGTCATCTATAATGAACTTCTAATCCTTTGCAAACCGTCACTATCAGTTGTACAAGCCACTACATAATATTCTCCTGTAGATTAACCTTGCTATATAATAAAGTTACAATAACCCTCATTGCTTATACAATAAAATTTCTTGTTTTAAAATATTATAATTGCCTTGATGGGTATTGTACTTGATTGCCTTATTTAACATTTTTAACGCCGATCTTTTATTGCCCATTGAATGTAGGGTTTTTGATAATCCCAAATAAGCAAAAAATAGTTTTGGATCACGCTTTATGGCTTTTCTGTAGAGTTTCTTGGCTTCTAACCACTGTTGGTTTTGATAAGCTTTGTCTGCTAATCCTAACCAATAATACGGGCTTGGATCATTCAGTTTTTGTATTTTATTTTGGATTAACAAGGCTTCTTTGTTGCGATTTTGTTTGGTTAATAATAGCTGGTAATTTTTTAATAAACTGAGTTTGTTTTTTGCATCGTCAATACCATGTTGGTTAATACCATATTGATAAATCTGTTCCGCCTTTGTAGTTTCACCAACGCGGCCAAATATCACCGCCATTAGATTTATGGCACCTGAATAATTGGGTGCATATTCCAATGATTTCAAAGCAAACCAATAGCTAGATGAATAATCCAAATCTAACAAAAATTCAACCGCTATGTTTAAATAATACCTTGCAACTAGCTGTTTCTGAGTAATGTTGCCTATAAAACTATGGCTTTCTTCAGGAAAATAATCAATGACCAGCCCCTGGTTTTTAGAATAGGGCAAGTCATGATTGAATTTTTTCTTATATAGCTTTGATCGCACATGTACTTCTTTTAAAATGGTGCCCTTTTTTTGTTGAAAAATAGGCCTTGAATCAATCAGCTGATACCCCACAGCCACATTGGCTAACCGTGCTATTGCTGTGGTTAAAATAGCCAAAGACATACAATTGCCTTGTGCTTGTTCCATCACTTGACTGGCCGTCAGAGTTTTTTCTTGGTACTTAAATTCGGAAGTTGATTGTTTGAGGTATTCAAAGACTCTGAGGTGACTTGGCAAGTTTTGATTTTCAATTTTGTTAAAAAAATAATTAAATTCTTCTGTTTGGTTTACCGTTAAATCAAATAACTGATCTTGGTTAATAATACTGGGCTGCAGTCCAAATATTCCATTGTGATCATAGGAAACGACCTTGTGTTCGGGGTTTAGATTGTGCCTGCCTACTGTCTTAGAACATGCTGAGAAAACCAAGATTATTGCCACAAAAATAAGGGCAGTGAATTTCATTTTTCATCACTTACAATTAGGTTTCTTCCTTTTTTCTTGGCTTGAAAGGTAATGGTTTGATTTTCTTTGCTTAATATACTGCCCGCAAAACCACGTAATTCATGATATAAAGTTTTAATAATTTCATTCTGCGTGCTTTTATCGCCATCTTTCAGTTTCTTAAGCAATACAGTAATCTCTTTTTTGGCGTTATTCGACATGGTGTCATTATTATACTGCCAAACCTACACTAATTGGATTTTTATATGCTTGTAACTATTTTTTGTAGGGTGGGTTCTAGCCACCATGGATGCTAATCGAAAGCTATATACTTATCCCAAACATCGCTGGTGGGTGGAACCCACCTTACCAGTTTTGTGTGAACGGGCGGACACATAGGTCCGCACCCTACGGTATTTGATTTTATTCAAAGCCATCTTTAAACATGTCATCTTCAATATATTCATAAGCACCCATGTCTACTGTTGTATTGAATATTCTGCTGTTTCCATCTAGGTCTTTGTCAGTCGTAACAAAGCTGTTGTCACCTGCGTCGATGACAATAGATATCTCCATAAGGCGTGCATTGCCTATATCATTTGGCGTTGTTGTCGGATCTGCATCGGTGATAAACAACGGGTCTTGGTCTAAATTATTGCCGCCATCAATACCTGCTGCGACATCCCAATTACTGCTGCCACCTGACTGTTGAATAAGACTATTGGAGATATTAACCGTAGGAGCATTTATAATGTGGATAGAATCGCTTATGGTATTATTGTTGTTACCATCCAGGTTATTCCAAATAATAGAATTGTTGATATCCAACATTCCATTATCTTTTATCGAGATGGCAGCACCCGATCCTCCTGATTTATTGCCTGTAAAGGTGTTATTGGTTAATACAGCGACAATTGAATTCTTGGCTAAATGTATAGCACCACCAGTTTGCCCTGATTTATTGCCCATAAATAAGCTGTTGCTTAAGGTTAAATTTCCCCTTGATGATATGGCTCCGCCACTTCTTTCGGTTTGATTAGATAAAAATTGTGATTTATCAATGACCATTGTTCCACCTATATTATAAATGGCTCCGCCAGATTCAATGTTAGTTCTATTGCCTTTAAACAAGGAGTTTTCAATCAATCCACCTACAGTAAATATTGCACCACCTTGGTCGAAATCAATTGTATTGTTGATAAATGATGAATCGCTAATGGATTGAGCACAACCATAAGCCGCGCCTGCACTATATTGAGCAAATGACCCAATAATGGTTATCTGTTTAAGACTAGGCCCAGAGCTATTTTGCCCACAGAACATACCACCTCCAACACCATCTCCTACATCATCATTGCCACTGGCGCTTCCTGCTGTGATGGTAATACCATCTAATATTGTGCCTGAATTTACATTGCTGCCTACCACAACATGCCTGCTATTTGGCGTGTTTATCCTATTTGTAGTCTCAACTATATTATCACTATTGACCGTATCGTTTTGGGTGATATCGCCTGACAATACGGTTATGTTTGATGTAGGGTCTCGTTGAGAAAGGTCAGTTTCTGTGCCATCAAATCCACCGTAAATAGAGACACCATCAACCAAGGTAAATGTAGCATTTATGTTATTGTCAGCTTGCAACCCGCCTTCATCTGGGTAATAAACGCCTTGAGCTACCCAAATTTCTCCAACGGTGGCAACTGCCAAAGAATCTTGTAAGGTGTTGAATGCGGTAGCCCAACTTAAGCCATCACCCAAAGCAGCTGCATCGGCATCAACATAATAGCGTGTAGCGCCAACAACGGTTAATTCAACATCATTGCCGCCGCTACTATAACTGATACTGAGTATGCGATTATTTATAATTATAGTATCGCCTTCTGATAAGCCAACAAATGTTCCTATTACTGGCGGAGGACCATTGACTTTAATAATGGTAAAAGCATCTCCAATAGCAGGAGTAAAACCTAAACTCAAGTTTAAAGTGGCATCAGTTAAAGTTGCTCCTTCAACAATAATTTGGTCATAGGTTTCAAAAGCATTGGTGCCATTAAGTTCTATCTCTAGGGTAGAAAATTCATTCATTTCCATATAAATCATACTTAGCTTGTTGGTTACTTGCCCGCTAGTTAAACCAGGAGATACTACACCACCGGAAACTATTACTGAGCAATTACAGTAACCACTGCCTTGTAAGATTTGACCATTGGTTAAATTTACTTCTCTAAATGTTCCTATTCCAAGGTTTGCTATAGTACTTGATGCTAAGGTGATAACCGGTGCATTAACAAATAAATCCTTAACTGAACTATTATTGGTTAATGATCCTTCATTTAAATAGACATTGCCCGTCATACTGGTTTGGGTTGAGATTTCTAAATCTCCTGCATCTGTTTTAATTAAATCACCCGAGCCAGAAAGCACACCTGCTATACTTGATGCAATAACCACATCTGTGTTGTCAATGGCCAGGTCAAATCCAGCATTGTCAACATTGTTTTGTATGTCTATAATGCTTCCACTCAATATGGCATCATCAGTCAGCACTATATTACCGCTGAGTTCCTGATCAGTTGTGGTCTCTATTGATCCGTTTATTCGAACATCTGCCACAGCTGATACGGATAAAGAAACTATTGGAAATATATCATTTCCAATATCACCATTAAACCTAACGCCACCGCTCGATAGTAAAACCAATGAATTGGGGTTACCATCAGCACTGCGAACAACTTTGCCTGGTGCGCCTATATATATATTTGTTACTGGATTAGTGTGTCTATTCTCTAGAGTAACTATGCCTGTGGGAGAGTTTAATATAATATTTTCACTCCATACTTGAGTTCCTTGGGTGATAAATTGTGAAGTATTTATTTCTAAAGTAGCACCTGATGAGTTAAACACAAAAAACTCACCCAGCTTTCTGTTAACACCCACATCTTGGTTAAAGCTTAAGGTTGAGTTTGAAATTCTACTTAAAATAAAATCTTTAAAATTCGTAGATGATTCTGTGTCAACCGTTCCATTGAATGTAATCGGCCCACCATTGCCTTCAATATTTGTTTCCGTAAATAATAAAACATCATCATTAAAAATTCGTGGTCCATAAACAATGATATTGGAGTCATTGATTCCTCCATCTGTATTGGCAAAGACTGTTGTTCCTCCTGCATCGGTGGTCAATGCCGTTAGATTGCCAGCGTTACTAAAACTGGGATTACCTATAATTCCCTCAAAGCGAGTTTCTCCAGAACTGTTAAGGGTTAAAGCAAATTCTCCAATGACGTCGCCGAGTTTAATGTCAATAATTCTTGCATTGATGGTAAAATCACCTGACAATTCAATCGTTGCCTCAGTTAAATCTATGACAGTTCCAACAGCATCTTCAGTGATATATAAACCCAAACCATTGACAGATGCTGCCACATCAAAATCACCGCCTGCTTCAACCAATAAACTGCGAATACCAACCGTATCAGTATCGAGTGTCACTGTATGCCCTGATAAAATGACAACATCGACATCGTGAGTTGGTGCTGACCCAACTTCACAACTCCATGTGCTATTATCACTCCAGTTGCCCGTAGCCGCTGTATTACATGTACTGGCTGAACTTATTTGAGTCATTAATAATAAGCTTAAAAGCATAAAACTTTTTCTATAAAACATCTTGATCACCGATAAATAATTGTCTGTTACTTATAAAAGCGTATATGGATCGCGTTTTACTTCATTTATTTTTGTTTATTTTTATTTTTGCAATATTTGGCTACAACAAAATCCCCGTAGTGGCATCCCCTTGTGGGTGCTTGCGATGACATTTAGGAGTAATATGATTATATTTATAAATGCCTTGCTTTAATACTGGGAATTATGGTTTTAACCCAACAAAGGCATGATTATATTAAACTCCTTTGTTGCTGCTTCCCCAAGATTTCCAGTATTGAAAAAACGCGATTATAAATATCAACAACAGCGGTTTTGTCATTATCGTAGGCACCCACGAGGGGATGCCACTACGTAACCCACTCTACAGGACTATAATTGCTTTTGGGTGGCGATTAAATCTGAGTGCTGGCTTGGCAGTTCTAGTATTTGGATGGCTAGGGCTTTTTCAAATTCAGCTTTCGCTAGTGCGAGTTTACCTTGGGCAACATAGGTCATGCCCATTTGATAATGAATTATTGCGGCGCTAGTTTTTGAGAATTTGTTTATAGATAAAATTAAGGTAAGTGCTTTGTTTAAAACACTGTGTGCCTTTGTTAGCTGTTGTTGTTTGCGGAATATTTTTGCCAGACCTACCAAAGCACCTATTTTCTGAATGACAACCATTCTTTGCTCACTTGGAGCATCTAAAATCTGTTGATAAAGTGCTTTTGAAATTTCAATGTCTTGGGTTTTAAAATAAATTTCTGCTTTCAGATACAAAATATTTAAATACAAAAAATGATCAATTCCCCATTTGTTTTTAGCCAACTCTAACACGATAGAGACTTGTTGACTGGCTAAATCAAACTGCTCTTGTATGATTAAACTTTGTATATAACGGGTATAAATTTTTTCATGTAGGTATTTTTGAGCCGGTAGTTTTTTGGCAATAAGATTAAAAATTTCTTGTTGGATTTTATGTGCTTTTCCATATTGATGGTTTTTTGCATAGATTAATTCTATCCAAGCCATTAGCGACAGTTTAATATCGTAAGGTGTATTTGTATCAAATGTGCCTGCAAACTCTTCATACAAATCGATTGCTTCTTGTTGACGCATTCTTCTGTTATAAAAGCGCACTAAATTCATGACAACAGTGATGGTATTGGTGTGTGTTTTACCGTAGTTTTTACTAAAGATTTCCAGAGCATCAATCATGAGCTGTTCAGATTTTTTAAAATGGTATTGACTCTCTTCAATGATTGCCAAATTGGTTTTTACAATGCCCACGAAAGCATGTTGATTGCCATATTCTTGCTCATAAATATTCAGTGCTAAGTGCATGTATTTTACAGTTTTGATAGAGTCGTATTTCTCTCGATAAATAACCCCAAGATTATTATAAGAATCTGCCAATAGCTTTTTATCTTCAAGTTTTATTCTATAGTTAATCGCTGCTTGGTGCTGAATTTCAGCTTTATCCAATTGCAGTAATTTAAAATATAAATTCCCCAAATGATTATGAGCATAGGCAAGCTGAGAACTATCAGGATTATCTTGTTTATTGAGTAAATCTATGGCCAGTAGTAAATTATTTTCTGCTTGATCGTATTCACTTAAATTTTTATTGAGTAAACCCAATTGCAGTAATCCTTGAACTATTTCTCTGTCTGTTGGATTTAATTTATTTTGCTTTAATTGCAATGATTTTTCTACGATGATTTTGGCTTTATCCAACCTACCTAATCGAGTGTAAATAGATCCAATGGTGTGCATAAATCGTGCATCAGATAATGTTAGGCCTTCAATTGCTAACAGCTTGGTTTCGGCTTTGCCTAATAAATCTAAGGCAGTTATTGCTTCTGTTTTGGTTTTTTCAGGGTTGGCAACATTGAACAAATCTGTCATAAATGCAGATAATTCTTCGGCTTCAACTTGGGCAACTTGTGCGGCTTGGGCAAGTCGAGATTGGTTAATATATCCACCAATCAAGGTTAAAATAAATCCCATGCTTACCAACACCACAATAAACCTTCTGCGTATAAATAAACCTGTCAAATACCCAAGCGTAGGTTTTCTGGCTGAAACAGCTTGTTTGTTAAAGTATTGATCAATATCTTTGCTTATTCCAATTGGAGAAGGGTATCTGTTTTCACGATTTTTGGCACTGGATTTACCGATAATCGCTTGTAAATCTTGAGGCAAGTGCGCTGGTAATAGTTTTTTTAGTAAGATGCCCAAAGCATAAACATCTCTGCGTGTATCATTAAGTACCACATCTTTTTGTGCCAATATTTCTGGTGCCAAATAGGCAGGAGTTCCAGATATTTCATCTTTAACTGTGTATTGTTGAGCCAGTTGCGAAATACCAAAATCAATAATCTTAACCGTGGCTTTTTCATCAATACTGGTGACCAACACATTATTGGGCTTTATATCACAATGAATAATGCCTTTTTCATGCGCAAAACCAATGCCTGCACACAATTGTTGAAACAGTATTAATATTTGTTTGGTTGAATAGTCGTGGTTTTTACACCAAGTGATTATGTCATCACCCTCAATAAATTCCATAGCTATGTATAATTGCTCAGAATCTGTCTTATCTATTTCATACAGCGTGGCAATATTGGGGTGATTAAGCTTTGCTAATATATTGGTTTCACTGATTAATTGCTCCTGTTTTGGCAGGTTTTTAATCAGTTTTATAGCCACCTTTCTTTCAGCTGGATAACTTTGTTGTGCCGCATAAACCACACCCATGCCGCCACTGCCAATTTTTTCTATAATGGTGTATTGATTGATTTTAGTTTTTGCAGGCAACTCTAGAATTTCATCATCAACATGTTCTGTAATTGGCGCTCTTTCCATAACATTAGCATCTGGCGAGTCTTCGATGGCCAGCATTTGCATAATTGATTCCAACAGTTCAGGCTTTTGTTGGCATGCTTTGGCAACATATTCTTCCTTATCTTTGGGCTCAAGATTCTGAGTTTGAATGAGAACTTTTTTTATGAATTGATAATCTACAGGGTTCATCTAAGTACTTCTGATCTGATGCATTAACCACAATTTGGCTGCTTTCCATTCACGATTTACTGTACTGATAGAGATGTCTAATATTTTTGCTACTTCTGTTTCTGTTAAGCCACCAAAGAAACGGTATTCAACGATTTGCGCTTGTATTTTATCCAGCTTTTCTAAGTCACTCAATGCATCATCGAGTAACACCACATCAGCATCAAAGGATTGAGTTAATACTGCACTGTCTTCTAATTCTCCAAGTGCTGATTTTGGAATTCTTGTTCCTGCATATTTCTTTCGTGCATGATCGACCAAAAAACGCCGCATAACCACAATGGCAGTTGATAAAAAATGGGTACGGTCACTCCAGTCCAGTTGATCCGAATCAAACATACGAATATAGGCTTCATTGACCAATTCAGTGGCTTGAAAGGTGATGGTTTGGTTTTCTTTACTCAGAATATTGCCCGCAAAACCACGCAATTCTTGATACAGAATCTTCATAATTTCATCTTGTGTGCTTTTATCGCCTTCTTTTAGGCTTTTAAGCAATACAGTTATTTCTTGTTTGGCAGTATTGGACATTGTGTCAATATTATACTGCCAAACTTTATATAATTGGAGCTTTTAATCTCTTGTAAGGTGGGTTCTACCCACAATGGATACAAATCTAAATCTATAGTCTTGCCCCAACACCGCTAGTGGGTGGAACCCACTTTACCAGTAGTTCGTAAACGGGCGGACACATAGGTCTGCACCCTACGTAGTTCAATCTTATTCAAACCCATCTATAAAAACTAATTCAGGAATGTTTTCATAAGCGCCCATATCAACCGTGGTATTAAAAATACGGTTATTGCCATCAAGATCAAAATCTGTATTAACGAAACCATTGTCCCCTGCATCAATAGCAATCGAAATATTCATCAGACGAGCATTACCCATACTTGTCGGTGCTGCTAGTGGATCGGTGTCCATTATAAACAAAGGGTCTTCATCCAAATTGCCCGTTCCTGTTGTGCCAAAGTACTGTACCAAACTATTGGTTTGGGTATAGGTGCCGCCATTGATGTTGATACTTGATGATGGTGTGCTTGCTGTACTGTCTTGATTGTTCCAGATGATTGAATTCTTAATATTTAGGGTGGTTGTACTGGTCATACTTATGGCTCCACCCAAACCAATTGTTTTATTACCAGTAAAAGTTACATTGGTTAAATTGGCTACAAGGTTATTTAATAGATATAAGCCACCGCCTTCATCACTACCAACTATACTTGCTTGATTACCACTAAACAATATATTTTCAAGGGTCACATCTGCTGATGAATACAGACCACCGCCATCTGTTTCTCTTGATTTATTGGCAATGAATTTAATGTTTTTCATAGTGAGAGGATTTGCTGCATTTCTCATTGCTCCACCTGTACGCCTTGCTTCATTGCCTTCAAAAATTATGTTTTCATAATAGCCACCAGTTGCGAACACCGCACCCGCTAAATCATCGGAATATTGATTTATAAAGGATGAATTGGTTACATATTGTGAACAACCAAAAGTTGCCGCACCACGGTCACCTGCAAAATTTGCAATAAAAATCATTTGATTTAAACTTGGTCCTGATGTGTTGGTACCACAATAAATCCCTGCACCTTTACTATTTACGGGATCAGCAGATGTTGCTTTTCCCGCAGTTACTGTAAATCCATCTAGTATGGTGTTGGTATCAACATTACTACCAATGAGAATATTATAACTGTTATTATTAATAATATCATCTGTACTTTCAGCAATATTATTGCCATCACCATTGGTATCATCCCCGTCGATATCACCTGACAGTACAGTAGTATTGGTTTCTGGATCACGTTGATTGCGATCTGTTTCAGTTCCATTAAATCCGCCATATATAGAAACACCATCAATTAGAGTAAATGTTGCCAACCTATCATTGTCCACTTGAGAACCTCCGACATCAGGATAATACACCCCTTGTGCTACCCAGATCTCTTCACCTGAAACAGCTACTGCCAAAGCATCTTGTAAATTATCAAAAGCATTAATCCAACTTGAGCCATTACCAGCTGCGACAACATTTTCGTCCACATATATAATTGTAAGGCCCAAAGCTTTTAATATCACGTCATTGCTATCTCCTTTTAGTGTTTGTCCATCGGCTATATTGAATGCAAAACTTTGCTGTACACCTAACACCAAAACAAAGACGATTGTATTTTTTATTTTATTTACTAACATCTAAAAACTCCAAATTATTTTTCTAAATTAATTGTCTATATTGTTCATAGCGTATTTAATTTGGGTTTTGCTAAATATATTCGAAATATAACGATTTTAATCAGAATTGATTCAGTAGGTTTTTTGTTTCTATGAGGTTTTTATGGTTTTCTGGAAGTACAATAATTTGCATTGTTAATGCTTGTTGCAATAAGGATTTTGCTTGCGTGATGTGATTTTGACTGAGTTCGAGCCTACCCATTTCGAAAAGAATTAGTGCAATTAATTGATGTTTGTCACCATAATTTTTATGGGCTACTTTTAATCCGGATTGAAAATTTTCATTGGCTTGAGAAAATTTATTCAATTCGGCCATGCTTTTTCCTATGCCCACATAAGCTTTGATGACTTGCCTTAGATTGGCCTTACTTTTATCATCACTGAGCTGTATGACTTTGTTAAATAATTCAGTGGCTTCTTTGTACTTATCTTGTTTGAATAAAATGTCAGCCAAAAGGTTCATAGCAACCATAGAATAGAAGTATTTATTATTTGAGCGAGATTCAAGCACTGCTAAACTTTGGTCTAAATTTGTTTTTGCCAAATCTAATTTTCCTTGTTCAATCAATAAAGCTGCAAAATCAATATTAAATTTCGCCTTCAAAAATTTATCCTTTGTAGCAATAACCTTTATTGTTGATAAAGCTTGTTCATGGATTTTCTTCGCCTGTTTAACTTCACCAGAATAATATAGACTGTATGCTAATCTACTTATTTGTTTTGCGACTTTCTCAAGGTTTCCTTTCTCACGATAAATTTCAATGGCTTGCTTACGTAACTCAATTGATTCTTGAAAACGCATTCTTTTGCTGTAAAAAACTGCCAAGTTCACCTGAGCAACCAGAGTGTTTTGATGGGATTTTCCATAGCGTTTTTTTAAACTAGAAAATGTCTTTACATACAATTTTTCAGCTGTTTTCCAATTATACCGATGTTCCTCTACATTGGCTAAATTATTGAGTGCAAAGGCAATATAGGGATGATCTTCATCGTAAAATTCTCGATAGAGCATCAGTGCCTTATCTAAATTATATTGACTCAAATTCCATTGTTTACTGCGCTTATATATGGCACCTAAATTATTATAAGAATCGGCTAACAATCTATCTTCTCCTGTTTGCTTTCGCAACTCCAATGCCTTATTGTGGTGATAAATAGATTGCTCTATGTCATTTTTTTGCCAATAAAGGTTGCCCAAATGATTGTGTGTATAGGCCAGTTGCGATAAATTGGGATTATCTCTATTTTCATGTAATTCAATGGCTTTATTTAAATACGATTCAGCTTTTTCATCATTTTTTAAACGTCTGTGAATTAAACCCAGTTGTGTAATACCTGAAATAACTTCATCGTGGTTTTTAGTCAACTTAGCCTGTTTGATCTCTAATGATTTTTCTTCAATGACCTTGGCTTTTTCTAATTGATCCATGCGGGTAAATATAGAGCCAATGGTGTGCATAAAACGCGCATCTGCTAAAGTCGGGGTTTCAATAGCCAATAATTTATCATTGGCTTTATTAATCAAATCAACCGCTGTAATTTCTTTGCTATTGGCACGTTCTGGATTGGATAAGTTAAATAAATCCTCAAGAAATCCTGTGAGTTCTTCAGCTTCTAACTGTGCTACCTGTGCAGCCTTACTGTGTTCAATAGCTATTTGTGCTTGTAGTCTTGCCTTGTTGGCTTGGATAGATTGGGCAATAAAACCACCCACTAACGAAAAAAACAAAGTAAATATAAATATAACCAATACCACATTTCGTTGTACAAAACGTGATAAAACATAGTTGAGTGTGCGTTGCCGTGCCTTAACTATTCTTTTTTCTAAGTACCGATTCAAATCATCCTTTAAACTCAATGCTGAAGCATAGCGGTCTGATTTATCATGGGCCACCGCCTTTTCTATGATTGCTGATAAATCGGCTGGTTTTTCAGCCGGCAATAACTTATTCAACAACACTCCTAGTGCGTAAACATCTCGGCGGGTGTCTGTTATTCCGTTGTCTTTTTTTGCCAATATTTCAGGAGCCAAATAGGCGGGTGTCCCAGCAATTTCAGTTGTGTTCAATTGATTGTCTTGGTATTGTGATATCCCGAAATCAATAATCTTAACCACGGCTGTATCATTAATTGTTGTGACCTGAACATTATAGGGCTTAATGTCACAATGAATAATGCCTTTTACATGCGCATAACTTATTCCAGTACATAATTGTCTGAACAATTTAACTTTTTGTTTAATACTAAAATGTCGGTCTTTGCACCATCGAATGATATTTTGTCCTTCTATCAATTCCATGACGATAAACAACTGACCATCATCGGTTGTATCGACTTCATATAAAGTGGCAATATTGGGGTGGTTTAGTTTGGCTAATATTTGCGTTTCTTCAAATAAACGCTGTTGATTGGGTAATGCTTTGAGGACTTTTATTGCCACCTGACGTTCGGCAGGATAGCTTTGTAAGGCTAAATAGACATTGCCCATGCCACCTGAACCTATTTTTTCAAGTATTTCATACTGCTTGATGTGGGTTGGAATTTCTTCTTCGTGATTAATATCCACTTCAGGCATTTGACTAACAATGGCAGGGACTTCCATTAAGGAACTGTGTTTGGAACCATCTAGTTTTAATAGTTTTTCAACAGCAGTTTTAATTTCTTGTTCAGAACCACACAGTTCATTTAACAATGGTATTTGATTTTCTTTAGATTTTTGTAAAACCTGAGCAAGAATTTCTTTGATTTTTTTGTATTTTTCTGGAGTCATGGAAATTTATTTAGGATTGCATTTCTTGCAATAACCACAATTTGGCCGTTTGCCATTCTAAATTGATACTCGCTCTAGAAACATCAAATAATTTGGATATTTCTATATCCGTCAATCCAACAAAAAATCTTAACCCAACTATTTTAGCTTGTTTTGGATCTAGCCTTTCTAGTTCGGTTAAGGCATCATCCAGGTTAATAATATCAATTTCCTGAGAATCAGTAGTCTCTAAGACATCATCAAAGGTATATTGAACACCTTTAGGGATTCTTCTTTTTGCTGCTTTTTTGCGGGCATGATCGACCAAAAATCGGCGCATAACTACTACGGCTGTGGACAAGAAATGTTTGCGGTCTTGCCAATTTAGTTTTTTGGCATCAAATAACCGCAGATAAGCTTCATTGACTAATTCTGTTGCCTGATAAGTAATATTAGCACTTTCTTTGTTAATCAAATTTTGTGCAATTTTATGTAACTCATGATACAGAATTTTTATGATTTCATCCTGTGTGCTTTTATCACCTTCTTTAAGGCTTTTAAGCAATACAGTTATTTCATGTTTGGCAGTATTTTTCATAGATGTGTTTATTATACAACGGAGAAATACACTTTGTATTTCTTTTGAAATCATAATTGGGTATATTGGGTCAATTGATATTAAATAATTTGATTGTCCTTATGAAAAAATGCCAAACACTTGAATGTACCATTGGGAATACGCCACTTATTCGTATCCAGCGCCTATATGATGAAAGCCGTAACAATGTAATACTCGCCAAACTCGAAGGGCAAAACCCAGCAGGATCTGTTAAAGACCGTCCTGCTTTATCGATGATTAAACATGCAGAAGAAAAAGGATTTATCTCCCCTGGCGATAGATTGGTTGAAGCAACCAGTGGTAATACAGGCATAGCACTGGCAATGATTGCAGCCTTGAAAGACTATAAAATCACTTTAATTATGCCCCAAAGCTCTAGTATGGAACGACAAAAGGCCATGCGCGCTTATGGAGCAGACTTGATTCTGGTTTCCGACGATCAAGGCATGGAAGGTGCGCGTGACTTGGCGATTGACATGGATAAAGCTGGCCAGGCTAAATTGCTCAATCAATTTGCCAATCAAGACAATCCTTTGGCACATTACGAGTCCACAGGAAAAGAAATTTGGCGCGATACTGAAGGTGAAATCACCCATTTTGTTTCTGCCATGGGAACCACTGGAACGATTATGGGTACCTCTTGTTATTTAAAACGTCAAAATCCTGATATTCAAATCATCGGTGTGCAACCCGATGGCGAGTCTAAAATACCTGGCATTCGACGCTGGCCAACAGAGTACCTGCCCAAAATATTCGACCCAAGTCGTGTAGATGAAACTATTGATGTATCACAAGACAATGCTGAATCTATGACCAGATTAATGGCACGAAAAGAAGGTATATTTGCAGGGGCATCTTCTGGTGGAGCCATGTTCGTTGCATTAGAACTTGCAAAAACTTTAGAAAATGCGGTAATTGTTACTATTGTCTGTGACCGCGGTGACCGGTATTTATCGACATCCCTATTTGATTAAAACTATTCAGGTTGTAATGCAAAAATAAATTATTACAACCCGATAGTCCGTTCCCCCAATAAGCCTATATATTCCCCCAATAAGCCTATATATTCCCCCAATCGCTGTTGGTTAATCTTTTGTTTTGTGTATTGATATTAAACCAACGGTATTGAATACGTTCTAAGCGTTTACGAAACTGAAAGCCTGTCATGAAGTGATCTTTATAGTCGACCGTAACTGTTTCAACTTTGTTATTCAATTGAATATTTTGTTCGCAAACCAGCAGTTGATCGTTATTTAATTTTTTAATTTCATAACAATCGCCATTATCAAGTTGAATATTTTTAATACTTGAAGTGCTTTTTGGAAGTCTTGATACTGATTTCATGTTGGTATTTAACCATGAATTCTCTAAAACTCGTTATAACAAATGTTGCAAATGTTTGTACTTTTGAGCAACATGGGTTAATAAGCATTATCCGTTACGAATATCAGAAGGTGTTTTACCGTAATGTTTTTTAAAGGTGCGTGAAAAATAAGCCAAGCTATCATAACCGGTGCCATAAGCGATTTCACTGATAGAATGTTTGTTGAGTTTCAATAAACTCAAAGCATGCTGCATGCGTGTTTCGGTAATCACTTGCCCTGTGGTTTTATTCAACTCGCTTTTGCATTTTCGATTCAATGAGTGGCGACTCATTGCCAAAGAGCTAGAGATGCTTTCAACACTCAACTCAGGATCTGATAATTGGCTCAAAATTTCATTGCGCAATTGATCAATAAACTCACTGGTTTTGCCCAGATGAGTAATTTCTTGACTCAATTCCAACTTAATGGTTTCCCGTATCATTTTTCTGTTGTTGATTAACCCATTGGCGCGGGTTATCAATTCAGAGGTATCAAATGGTTTTGTTAAATAATCATCTGCACCGCTTTGTAATCCAGACACCGTTTCTCTTTTACTGGATTTTGCCGTTAATAAAATGATAGGAATGGTTTTTGTATAGGGGCTGTTTTTAAGATTTTTCGTCATTTCTAATCCATTCATAATGGGCATCATAACATCAGAAACGATCAAATCAGGCAAATAAGTATGGGCCATATCGAAGCCCTGTTTACCATCGCTGGCTTGTAAAATTCGATAATAGTCTTGTAAAATTGAGCCTATAAACTCTCGCAATTCTTGATTGTCATCTACGACCAATATGGTTGTAATGTCTTCTAAATCAGGGTTTGTTGCAGTTATTTTCGAGAGAGTTTTGGGCAGTTGTAATTCTACCTGTGAGTCTACTTTCTCTCTTGTAATCGCTTCAACCAACTGCGATGATTCAAAATGTGCATGACCATTCTTAAGCCACAAAGTAAATTCACATCCTTTGCCAAACTGATTGTTTAACTCCACTTTTCCATGGTGTAATTCCATCAACTCCTTTACCAAAGCCAAACCAATGCCTGTTCCTGGTTCAGTGATTTGTTCTGATTCTTCATCTTGGGTAAATCGTTCAAATATTTTTGCCTCAAATGCAGGGCTAATCCCTTTGCCATTGTCTTTAACTTTGATGGCTGTTTTATTTTTCTTAATCTCCATTGAAATATCAATATGACAGCTTTTGCCACTGTATTTAACTGCGTTGGCCAGTAAGTTTGAAACACACTTTTCCATTTGGTCTTGGTCAAAATATACGAAATGTGGATCTTGAGTATTGTGCAATGATAAGGACTGTTGATTCTGTTCTAATAACAGGTCAAAGCGTTTGGCAATATTGTTTATCATACCTGAAAGATCATATTTCGCCACACGCAATGGGAATCTCCCGGCTTCCAGTCGGTTGATGTCAAGAACTTGACCCACCAAGGATAGCATTTTTTTTGAATTCCTCAACGCGGTTTTAATGGGCTTTGACAAACGGCCTTCCAGGGTTTTATTGTCAATCAATAACTTCTCTAAAGGTGCTATGGTTAATGTTAATGGTGTTCTAAATTCATGCGAAACATTGGTGAAGAAACGATCTTTTAGTTCCTGTTGCTGTTTTAACTCATTGGCTTTGGCTTGTACATCGGCGGTTCTTTCTTTGACTTCTTTTTCTAGTGCTTGATTTCTCAGGTTAAGTTGCTTGGTGCGCCATTTTTGGGTCAGCCAAGAACTGACAATCAACAATACCAACGCCAAGATTATATAAACTAGCCATGCGGTTTTACTTAAATACCACGGAGGTAAAACGCTGTAGCTGAATTTCTTGTTGGCAATTCTACCCCAAGCATCTTTTGCTTGAACTTCAAATTGATAATCTCCACCACGCAACAAAGTAAAGTCTTTTTGGCTCTCACTGGACCATTTTGAAAATTGCTCATTGCTACTGCCCAATAAACGTTGGCGATAAAATACTTGATTGGCATTTATTTTGTTGGCTATACTGTTATCAGCTAAGGCGAATTGGATGCGTAAAGAATTGTTGTCTTGCGATAATTCTGGCAAATGGGCAACGCCAAGTCCGCCATAAATTTCTTGTTCGTTGTCTAAGTTAATTATCTTTCGAATATTGAGTTTTCCTTGTGGAGGAATATTTTCAATCAATGGTATATTGGCTCGGAAAATGTCACCATTGGCCAAACTAAACCACAAGGTATTGTCATCAGATTTTACAAAGCCCTTGTATCCGCTATCGGGAAAATAACGAAATACATCTTCATTAATTTGCCATTGATTACTTTCATTACGATTCAATACACCGGTTCTGTTGCCAATTCTGTACCAAATATTGTGTTGCTCATCTTCATATAATCGATAAACATCCAAGCCCTTGGTATGGAATACTTCCGGCAATTTTTTCAAGAATTGCAAATGAGGTTGGCGATCTTGTTGATAATTCATCAAACCATCATTGGTGCCAAAAACCACGCCCAAAGAAGTATCAAAGGGTAAAACATTGTTGCTGCCCAAACCATCTTTATCAATGAATTTTTTAATAACAGTTTGTTTGTCAGGAAACTGTGCATTCTCAATGCGGTACAATTCTTGAGTCGAGGTGCCCGTCCAAATAATGCCATTTTCAATGGCAATATAATGCAATTCATCTTCGGTGTTGGGTACTTTAGCTAACGACCATTTTTGATCAATAAATGTTGCTTGAAACAACCCTTCTTCGGTGGTAATGAACAAAGTATTGGTTAGATCATCAATCGCTAAACCTTTGGCAAATGCTGTTTTTAATATGTTTAGTTGGTTGCTTAGATCATTGTTCTCATCGTATTGCATGGCATACACACCGCCAGCACCGGCATACAACAAATGATTCTCATATTCAATCGCATCCCACGAACTCATTCTTTTTGTATTAATGTTTTTAAAAGTGGCAGGTTGTAATTCGTCTATGGGAGTTTGCAGTTGCAAAACACTGTCTCCAACAATACTCAC
>JAJRQG010000008.1 GCA_024280395.1 Gammaproteobacteria bacterium
CTGGAGATGAGTCTTTGACCTGTTGATTAACAGGTATTTGCTCCAATGATATTTTTGCCCCAAGCATACTGGCTTTACAAATATGGCCTAAATCTGCCAACAAACCATCAGAAATATCAATACAAGAATGCCCAAAAGATTGGATGTGATTGGATATTTCCAGTTGAGGTTCAGGAGTATGCAGTGCATTCACCAAAGTAGAATCTCTGTGTTCTAAGGCAAAAGCTGCCGAGCCAATTTCACCAGTTACGGCAATTAGATCTCCCCGTTTAGCCGTACTGCGCTTTAAGGCTTTACCCTTAGCCACTTCACCAAATACTGTTACCGAGATAGACAAAGTTCCCGATGTGGTATCGCCGCCAACCAAGTTGACTTGATGCTTGTTGGCCAATGCCATAAACCCCTGAACAAATCCTTCAATCCAATTCATGTCAATTTTGGGCAAGGTTAAATTGAGCGTGATCCACTTAGGCGTTGCGCCCATCGCAGCTAGATCACTAAGATTCACCGCTAAAGACTTGTGGCCAATTTGAAAAGCTGACGCCGAGTCATCAAAATGTACTCCCATCACCAAAGTATCGGTTGATATCACCAGTTGCGAGTCTTTTGACACATTAATAACTGCTGCATCATCGCCGATGCCCAATTCAACCGACTCATCTACTTCTACTTTCGACTGAATAAAAGAGATTAAATCGAATTCCAACATACGAATAGAATTAGGCTTCTAACAATGATTGTATATGGCCAACAATATCACTTTGTTTAATTCGAACATTTTCCATTTCTTTGCGAGACTTGTATTCAACTTCACCTTCGTCCAATGAACGATCACCAATGGTAATGTGATGAGGTATGCCCAATAATTCTGCATCCGCAAACATCACACCTGGACGAATTTTTCGATCATCAATAATTACATCAACACCCAATGCTTTTAATTCATTGTACAGATCATTGGCTGCTTGTTTTACACGCTCTGATTTCTTCATATTCATGGGTAAAATTGCTACTGTAAAAGGGGCAATTTGTTGGGGCCAGACTATGCCTTTTTCATCGTGATTCTGCTCGATCGCTGCAGCCACTACACGCGAAACACCAATACCATAACAACCCATGGTCATGTGTTGGGATTTACCTTGTTCATTAAGAACGACCGCATTCATGGATTGTGTATAGGTATCTCCCAACTGGAAAATATGCCCAACTTCAATACCACGGGCAATTTTAATCTTGCCTTTTCCATCAGGGCTAGGATCGCCGGCTTTGGCATTGCGCAAATCTGCTACCTGGCCATAACTGGCATCACGTTCCCAGTTAACTCCGGTTAAGTGTTTATCATTTTCATTGGCACCTGTGACAAAATCACTCATGATGGTCACTGCTCTATCTACAATGATTGTGCAGTTCAAATCTTTAACACCGATTGAACCAGCATCACAAAGAGCGACTTTTTTAATCGCATCATCTTCTAACAATGTAAATGGTGCTGCTACTTCAGGCAAATTGTTGGCTTTTATTTCATTCAACTCATGATCGCCA
This sequence comes from Gammaproteobacteria bacterium, assembly GCA_024280395.1. Classification (GTDB taxonomy): domain Bacteria; phylum Pseudomonadota; class Gammaproteobacteria; order Xanthomonadales; family Marinicellaceae; genus NORP309. The sequence continues at coordinate 1,543 of JAJRQG010000008.1, forward strand.
CGCAATACCAATGCAACTGGGCCATCAACACCTTCCACCAATAAAGTTTTAATCAATTTTTTAGGTGAAATGCTTAAAAAATCAGCCACTTCAGTAATAGATTTTTTATGATGTGTATCAACTATTTCCAGTTCTTGGGTTGCTTCTGGTCTTGGCTTGGTTGGTGCCAATACTTCACATTTTTCCACATTGGCCGCATAATCACTGCCTGTTGAATAAGCAATGGCGTCTTCGCCAGATTCTGCCAACACGTGAAACTCATGAGAACCTGTACCACCAATTTCTCCAGAATCTGCCTCAACTGGTCGATAGGTCAAACCAATACGTTCGAATATATTGCAATAGGCTTGGTGAATTTTGGCATAGGTTTCTTTTAAGCAATCGGTAGATAGGTGAAATGAATAGGCATCTTTCATCAAAAACTCACGGGCACGCATTACGCCAAAACGGGGACGAATTTCATCTCTAAATTTGGTTTGAATTTGATAAAAAGTAATCGGCAATTGTTTGTATGATTTGATTTCCTTGCGGGCAAAATCGGTAATGACTTCTTCATGAGTGGGTCCAAAACAAAAATCTCGACCTGCACGATCCTTGATCTTCAACAGCAAATCTCCGTATTTATCCCAACGTCCTGTTTCTTCCCACAATCCAGCGGGTTGAATAGTGGGCATAATCATTTCTAAGCACCCTGCTTTGTCCATTTCTTCGCGCACAATTTTTTCAATATTGCGCAAGACTTTTAGCCCCAACGGAGTCCAATTGTATAAACCCGAACCCAAACGGCTAAGCATGCCTGTTCTTATCATTAATTGATGGCTAATTACTTCAGCGTCAGCTGGTGTTTCCTTGCGTGTTTGCAGGTGAAATTGCGTGGTTCTCACAGTATTGTATCCAGAGTTTAATCAAAACGCTATGATAGCGGAATGTTTACATTTCTGCACCATTAAACCTGCGGATTTTTAGATTTTCTATGAGTTTGGGTTCTAACATATTGGCATTGATGGCTATTCTATCTAATTCAGAATGAGAAGCAACAGTATAATGAGTCGTACAGCCACACAAAGGGCAATGGTGAAACAATATTTCTTTGTCGCCCCACATATAACTTCTACTTTCCTTTTTTTTCCACGAAACTTTCACTTCATCTGTTTTAAAATACATCCATTGACTGGCTAATCTTCTACAAATAGAACAGTTACATTGGGTTATGGTCTCTTTTAAAGTAGAAACCTCCAACAGTATATTTCCACAATGACATATTGCCTTAAACACCACTACAACTCACCACAATAAGCACTGTTGGCCAACACAGTCATTGTTTCAACCAAAGTATTTGGCTTGGTTGTGATTAATTGTGGACCGTTATTCACTACTTGTTCTGTGCCAATTTCGGTAATACCTGTTTCATCTCCTTCCTCAAAAAATCCCAAGCCACCATTGGGTTTTGAAACCTTATTGGTTACAGAGTTATTGGTCTGAACTCCTGATGCGTTCGCTTGAATGACTTCCCATGTTGGAATCGCAAAACCGTTTGCATCTGTTTCTAACACTGCAACTCCGTTTTCCATGGTCTTTTTATAGGTAAAATCTGCTGCAAACAATTCAAGAATACCTTCTCGTAAATAAGTGTATTGCAATCTACCCTCACTTTTTTCTCCTTGGCTTGTTAACACTTGACCATTAATATTACACAAATCTTTCTTTACTTGTGTTCTTGGCAACAAGGAATTGAAAGTTAAAGTTTTTTGAATATTGTAAAAGGGATTCGACATAAAAAATGTTTCACTATATTTTGCACCTAATGTTGCTTGCAAATTTTCTTTTACCGCATCACTCATATCAAACACATACTCAATTTTATTGTCTATCAAATCTCCATTGTCATCTCTAAGGCGGTTTTTTGTCATGATTCCTATGGCCAACAAGGGCTGCCCTTGATCTGACAAATCGCCTGTTGGCATAAATAAAGGAATTGTGTAACTGTCTCCAAACTTGGGAATTTCACCCGTTGCCACCAACCAAATGGGCGTACCATCGGGTTTGGCGGTAAAAATGGCCTCAAAGGCTAACAATGGGTTATCGGGATTGCCATTATTGATTAAAGTCGATGACAATATACCTTGTGATGGCACACCATCAACAGCCCAAGCATTATTGGTTAATAGCGTTGGAAAATCTGGATTTTCTTCAATGGCTGAAGGTTTGGCATACATATAATAGACATCTTGTTCATTATTATAAGTCGCAGTATAAGCAATATGTGCACCTAAATTGTCTGATTCTATATCGATGTAGTCTCCCATTTTTTCTTGTATAGGATAACCAATTCGATTGGGAAATCGGGGTGTTATATATTGCTCTTTAGAAAATGTCACGCCAGCATCATATGAATAGGTATAATACATTCTTGAAGAAAAAATATCACCTTGGCTTCCATCATCATTTCTCGTGTCATACCAAATCACATCAATACGACCATTGGGCGCAACCGACATAGAACCAAACCATTGCCAATTCTTACTGTTATCTCCTCCCAACGCAATACTTTCTGAAAAAGTGACTCCACCATCTTTGCTTCGCATGAACATCACATCCAATTTATCTCCAGACACAAATGGAGCAAGTGAACCTAACAAGTACACATTGCCTCTTGATGCTTTATTTGAACTGTCAACTTTCACATACAATTGACCTGGTAATCCCGCTGGGTTTATTGATGATTGAATCCGCAAACTTCCTCGCATATATATTCTTGTTGCCACTGAAAAATTAGGCTGGCTTTTATAGGGCTCTTCCATCTTAATCAAAAATTGGGCTCCTAAATCATTCGGTGCTTGGTCATCACTGTCTACAAATCCAATAATATAAAGCTCTCCATTTGGTCCGACATCCAAAGTTCCAAATATCGGACTCTTTGGTATTTCAATTGGTTGAGTGAAGCTTACTCCTGAATTTAATGAGGTATTGAAGGTTTCAAGATAGGTTGGACTCAAATAAATATTCCAAGCGGCATAAATATTCCCTCTTGTAGATTTATTGGTTTTGTCAATCGCAATCCAAGACTTGTCACCTCCATAGGCAAAGGTTTTATCAACCCAATTACGTCCGCCATCATTGGACTTCCACTGATCTATACGATAAAAATTATACTCGCCTTGATTATCTTTCCCAACAAATAAACTTTGATAAAAAAATACTCCATCAGCATCGGACTCCAAAACTGGATCGCTTCTAAATACACCTGGTTCAAAGACTTCCTGATAGTTCCATGTCTTGCCACCATCTGAACTATAGCTTCTTCCTGCTTGCCTAAAATCACTGGTCACCGTATCAAACTGGCGCCATCCAATGGCAATTTGATTAGGGTTTAGTGGATTAACAGCCATAGATGGCTCATTGGCTGCATCTCCAATAACATTTAGACCATTGATATCGGTATTGACCTGCATGCTTACAAAGCCATTTACTTGTTCAATATTCTTGATTTTTGATGGCGATCGGGGTTGGCTTAATTTGTGTTTGGAGATATAAACGGATGCTTTATTGCGTTTTTCATGGGGCTCCCATGGTTGAGCCTGAATATTATGCTGGTAAAATGTGAATGTTAATATGACTAATACTTTAATTTTCATTTCCTAGCTCTACTTTAAATGAGATTAAAAAAGTATACTATCTAGCCATATATTTCACAAGTATTTTTCATACGTTTATAATCGTATGTCTGTAATGCCTTGTTTTTTTGTTTAATTTATTGAACCACAATAAGCACTGTTGGCCAACACAGTCATGGTTTCAACCAAAGCATTTGGCTTGGCTGTGATGAATTCTTGGTAAAAAGGTTGGCTAGTTAATACTCATGCCATTATTTAAGGAACCTCTGAAAAATAGAGGAATTTCAGCAAGTCATCAACAGTTTAGAACTATGAGAATTAACAACTCCAAAAATAAATACAAACGAGAATAAAAGTAGAACTTGAGAATCATTTGATATCTTTTGGTCAAAATTAATGTGTCTAATTATAGATTAAGTCAAAATTTATAACAACCAAGTGTTGACTTACGTATAATTTCGTACTATATTACAATTACTTTATGTAATCCCGCAGAATTAAAAATGAGCTTTTTAGGTTTGTAACAACCCTTCTCTCCCTTGATGCTTGGTATGTTTAATAGTTAAGTTAGCATATTCAAGTAAAATCCAAGAGTTTCAAATCTAACTGGCTCCTTTTTATGTTTTGTTTCTTTAAATATTAGACTATTGTATTAACATCTACTAATATTTTAAGCAACTCGACATTCCTGCAAACAACATCCTTTAGTAGCCTAGACTTCTAGCCGTTGCGCCACAAATGTTTTCTATATTACATAAGTCCTTTTGAGTAAATTTAGCTTCATAGTAGCTAGGTTCATTCAGTTTTTTTACATACTCTTTTCGTATTTCTTCAAAGGTCTCTTGTTCAATATTACAATGAAGTAAGATACCAGTAATACTTTCTTCAGAATTATTACACAAGTCTTCATAACGCATAAAAAGACTAGCTGATTTAAGCTTTTCATCTTCATTTATTTGACTGCACACATTCTTATACAAAGAATTCCAATGATATGCCCATGCTGATACTTTGTCGTCAGTTTCAAAAGCTTGTTTTATTTTATTAAATTCAATTGAGTTATTTAAATATATTGAGTGTTTATTAGGGCCGAATTCAAAATGTCCAGCCCATTTTAAATAACGCATTGCACGTGGATTATTTGCCAAGTTTTTAGAATATAAGTTGTCTTGTTTGATACAGGATGCGATGTGGTTAACTGGGTTACGTACTGGAATGATAAATTTAGCATCAGGAAATAGTTTTTGAATATATCCTAAACGTGTCAGATTGTAATTCCCTTTGCATAAATACCTTTGTTTTCTGCGTACTAATAGTAATTTCTTAATATGATCTTTGTAAAATTTTTCAAACTTCAGGTTCTTGGTTGTACCATCTAAAATTTGAGATACATCATCTTGGTGCAACTGTTTAAAAAAATCTATCCATAATACTTCTTCAATGGCTTCGGGACTGTGCTCTGTTATTTTAATTCTATCTTTGTGAGCCCTTTCTTGCAAAATCAATTGTTTTGTTGAAGTCCTTTGTTTTAACCAATTCCGCCAATAAGGTGTATAGACATTAGGAAAATCACTGTAACGATGGCTAGTAAGTTGCGGGTGCTGATTTAGCATCTCTAATAAGATAGTACTGCCACTTCTTGCAACTCCAGCTATATAAATGGGGTTTTTTATATGAATAGAACAGATTTCATCTTTTAATATTAACGTCTCAAGGTTACCAAGCAACTTCCAAACGGCCTTGGTTTTTTGAAAAAAATAAGATGAGGCATATAGACTTAGAGGGACATGCATTGTTGATTCCTAAACTAAATGTAAATTAATGAATGCGCCAACGCCATTTAAAAAATAAGGAAAAAGTTATTATCCCAATCATAAACAATGGCAACCAGCCTCTTAACCAATTCGGGCCAAAGGAGATGTATTGTTGTTCTGGATAGTTAATAATCAGCTCCTGTACAAGACTGTCATCATTCAAATATTGGGCCGGATTTGCAATGAGCTTGTTCCACCATTGTTTTTTATGGAGTATTGGGCTCAATCCCATTAATGGCAATGACAGAATTTTCTCTGAGTATTCATCCTTTAATTTAATTTTTTTATGTTCACCTGGCCATTTAATCAACCACTGATTGTGGTTTAGTTTCTTGATAGGCTGGCTTGAAATCCAGTTTAATCCATAGGGTGTATAACTGTGTACTTCTACTTTTATTTCCTGGCCTTCTGTAGGGAAATTGACAGAAAAATTATTTGACAACCAAGGGAGTATAAATAATAGTGGAATTGTGGCCAACAAAGCAGGAAAAAAAGTTAACCACATGTGTTTAGCAGACAGTTTCAAATTGTTTTTTATCAACGGCATTAATCCATTAAACGGGCCATCATATTGTGCCAAGTTTTTTTGAGCCTGTTTCTGGCGGGGTTTTAACTCTTTTAAAATTTCTTGTTTTGAAAATCGTGCATAAACCCACATTGAAATATAGGCAGCCAAAAAAGACATTAAAACGATAATTATCCCATTGGGAATATAGCCTTGTATCCAATAATAGATTTCATCAAAAACAATGCCTGGATAATCAAAAAAACCATGATTTTGCATTATTGATCCTGCCCTGAAATATTGAGTAATAGCTGAAAATCCTGGATAGATTTGATGTTTTCTTTGGGTTTAAATGAAGTAAATAATATTCCAGGTACATGGCTGGGATCAATCGCATGATCCCCCGACCATTTGGTATTGTTGTCATAAATCAGTTCTTTGGGAACAGCCCCTAACACGGTTTCCCATGAGGCTCGGTACGAAGGTGCATAACCTACAACGATATCTGGTGCATCGGCTGTTTGCAATCCTTTATATACTTGCTTTCCATCATAGGTTCGAGTGATTATTGGCTTAGAATTGCGGGGGTCGATGATGTTACTTAATTTTTCTAGAAGCTCATTTTTTATTGCAATGGCTTCTTGCTTATCAACTATTCCAAGAGATTCTCTTCCTATTCTATTAATAAATATGCCATTCATTCCCAAGGCATATGCTTTTGATTTACTCCAATCTACATCGGTAAAAAGCATGCTAGATTCTGTTGCGTTTTCATTCAAAAACAGATAGCCATTGTCAACTAACCAACGATTAAGGTTAACGGCTCGACGGAAAGAAGAAAAACCATGATCACTCAATACCAATAATTTGTCATTGGGCAACATTTTATTGAGTGTTTTGCCTAAAATTCTATCGGCTTCTTGATAAATCCACAGAATGGCATTTTGTGCTTGTTTACTGGTTTTGATATGTAGAGGGTGCTTGTCATCTATGCCTCTCCAGAACATGTGGCTAATGCGGTCTGTCTGCACGAATACAGCAATCACTAAATCACTGTCTGTTTTATCCAAAGTATCAAAGAACATTGCCACTCTTTCAGCCAATATATGTTTTACCATTTGAATATACGCTGAATCTGGAATTCTGTTTTCATTCAACGACCAAGTCTCCTCTGGCATACCCAAGGTGTGATATAGGCCTATTCTACTGGCCAATTCAGCTGAATACTCAACAGGACTAGAGATTTGCATAGCAGGATCTATCGGATTGAAATTTATCGGAGAGACATAAAGGCTAATTCTAGGAAAACTTTCGACTAAATAGAAGCGTACCATACCAGCTACACCCATAACTCCGGCAAATTTAAATTCAAGGGGAACCCATGAAGACCATTGATTTTTTTTAAGGCGAAATTTAATGTCATCCAGTGTAATTGTTACAGATTCATTTTTGGCTTTTTTAATAGTTAAGGGAAGTTTAAGAGTCCCCGCATCTGGTTTCATGGGGTGTTGTGGCCCTTCAAGTTGTGTATCAACCAATCCGTTATTTGCTCGGATCCTCTGTACTCTTCCACCCATATCATTACCATTGATAAATTGAGAGGTAATTAATGTATAGGTTCCTTGAGTACCCAATAAGTCTGGCACACCCATTCCTGATAACATGCGATGAATAGGGTCTGGAGGAAAGGACACAGGTACACGCAAAACCGAAGCTGTTTGGCCTTTTTCTTCAATTTCCATCCAAAAAGGCTTACCATGTCTGCGGTTAATGACTTCTCCCTCATCTAAAGGAATATGAAATCCAAATAAGTTAAGAGTATCTTTTGGTGGTTTTATTTCAGTAATTGAAAAATCCGGTGCATAAGTTTTAGTATCGCGGCGAATAAAATCAAAAATTCCATGCTCCCCAGGATTGGTTCCTGTAGCAAAACTGGACCAAGCAACAGGTGACAAAGCAGGGTTACTGGTACCCAAACGTTGATAGCTTCCCTGCTTTGCTAGTTTGGAAAAATTAGGCAACAAACCTTGTGCCATCCATTTCTCAGTGAGATTGGGATCCATGCCATCAAATCCCAATATAATGGTGCGTGATTCAACAGGAGCGACTTGTTCAGAACAACTGTTAAGAAAGATTAAAATTATTAAACAATAGGAAATTCTTAACATCAGTAACTATTATTCACTCTTATTATCGGGTTGTTGTGGTGAAACTGTATTGGTATTTGCAGTGTCTTCTATGTTGTTCTTTAGTTTGGCATCTTTTTTCAATCGTTTTAGCCGTTTCCACATATAACGCAACGGCCAAAATAAAATACTTCCAATGGTCAATAAAATAACAAACAGTGTAGAAAACAACGAACCAAGAAAACTGATACCAGCACCTGGGCCGATATATGCTGAGGCAGGTATGGCAACGATTATACCAATAATCAACAACAAGTATTTGAATGGGGTCATAGTTCCTCCTATTATTTTAAAGATTGATTATAATACAAACGAAAAAAAACAGCGGATACAAACCGCTGTTTTTTCATAATTTGTACTTAAATAAACTTTATGCTCTTCTAAGAACTACAAATCCAGTAATGCTTAACAACAAACCCATCAGTAACAAAGTAAGGTTAGATGAAGAAGGTATCATCGCAGGAGGCGCGACAGGTCCAACACCAGCAGGGCTAACCGTTGCAGTAGCTGTTACCCCAATAGCGCCAGCACCAGTAAACCTAACATAAGTAGAGGCACCATCCGTACTGATTACAGGACTGGTCACTGAAAAAACATTACCGCTGTACAATGAATAACTATTGCTTTGAGCATAGATATTGGTTCCAAAGCTACGAATGGTATAATTACCAGGAGCTGCATAAGTGTGCATAAATTGTCCCGTGAAAGTAGGGTTTCCAGTTACTGTATCAGTGCCGGTAAAAGGAATCACGGTATTAGCAACGACACTGCCATCACCCCAATCCACAGCAGGAGGAACCGGTGTTACCCAGCGATCAAACAATGATGTGCTTGTACTATCGTCATAATAAAATTGACTCCCCAAAGCTCCCCCTGGTAATTGAGAACTGCTATCACCTTGCCCGCTAACATCAATCGACACTTGGCCATTTGTGTTGCCGGTCACAGTAACCAATAAACCCACAATGTTCGTATCATCATGATTCGCAAAGCTTAATGTTGAATGTAATGCCACGCACAGTAGCAAAAATTTGGTTATTAATTTCATTATTTATACCCTCTCCTATATATTGTTATTATTTTGTTAATTCTGTCACAAAACAAACTTACATTCAAGTGCTTAGTGTTAATTTTTTTGAATAAACAAAATCGCCCTTAATTAACATGCAATATCACTGTTTTTCATATTTATTTACTGAGTTCTAATACGATTTGTTTAATTTTTGTCACCTTTGGATGTTTTGGGTACTTTTTCAAAAAGATTTGGAAATATTTTTTGGCATATTGAGGGTTATCCAGCTTGTCTTGGTAAATTTTTGCCAATGCCAAATAGGCATCTGCTGATTTTGCCCCGTTAGCCAGAGCTGATTCAAGATCTTTTTTGGCCAATTGCGTGTGTCCTAAGTCTGCATGGGTCAATCCCCTGTGTAATAAAGCTGAAAAATAGTTCGGATTTAATTCTAAAGAGCGGCTCAAAGCATTTAGGGCTTGCTCTGCTTTGCCCAATCCTAAATAGGCAGCTCCTAATGTGTCCCATGCTTCAGAAGTCTTAGGCGAGATTTTGACGGTAATTTCTGCATGTTTTGCTGCGTTTTTATAATCCCTTTTTGATAACAACAGCACTGCCAAATTGTTTTGTGCATCTACATACCCTGGTTTTTCCTTAACGATAGAATTGAGTTCTGCCAACGCCTTTTTTAACTGACCAGATTGCGCCATAGCGATGGCATTGTTATTGCGAGCCGCCAAAGATCCAGGATCTTTTTCAAGGGCCTGGTCATAGAATTTTTGCGCTTCGTCATAACGTCCCTTTTCAGCCAAGATAGCACCCAAAGAAACCACCAGTTCGCTTTTAAATTCATTCTCAAAACGTATAGCTTCCCTTAGATGAGATTCAGCATCTGGATGATGTCTTCGCGCTAGAAGAATAGCCAAAAGGGCATGTAAAGTGGGTTCATCAGGTGTATGCAACAGCCCTTCTTGGTAGGCTTTCTCTGCTTCTTCTAGTCGCCCAAGTGATTCCATCATGTTGCCCAAAACTCTCCATGGATAAGCGGCAAATGGATCTCTTGAGGTCGCTTGTCTTAGGCGCAACTCTGCCTCAGTATACTTCTTTTCTGGTATTTCAATAAGTTGTGCATAAAAAGCATTAATCAAAGGATCTTTAGGTTCGATTTTTAAAGCTTCGAGCATGGTTTTTTGGGCTGCTTCTTTTCTTTTTAAAATGGATTCTAACTGAACTTTAAAAGACCAAGCTGACATGTTTGTTGGGTTGATTTTAAGCATTTGCTCCAAAACCAAGATAGCATGTTCTTTTTTATCACTAGAAGATTCTATTTGAGCCAACATCATCAGTAGTTGTTGGTTATCTGGAGCCAAACTTAGAGCCTGTTCCGCCACATCTTTAGCTGCTTCAAATTCTTTTAATGCAATAAGAACTTGGCCTAAATCTGTCATTGCCGCAAGATTGTTTGGGTCTTCTACCAATAAATTTTCCAATAATTGTCTGGCTTCATTGTGCAGACCATCATTGCTAAAACTTCTGGCCTTTTCTAAACTGGTGTGTAAATGTATCACATCCACAGGATTAGGCCTGTCACCTTCTATTTTCACGGGTGAACTGGACATAGCTATATAACCCAATGCCCGTAAACTTTCTATTGATTTTTGATCCATCTGAATTTTTTGCTCTTGATCTCCACCTGCATATTGGTTGTTAAAAGACTCTAATTCTTGTCTTAAATCATGATTTATTTCAGATCGCCTAGTAGCCAAATTAGTTAACTGTCGGGGATCCCTAATTAAGTCATACAATTCATCTTCTGGAGCATCAATCAACTCCCACCCACCTTGACGCATTACCTGTAATTTCGCCCATCCATAGGTATAAAATGGCAAATAAGATTCTGAGTAAAGCGGTCTATCCTTAGGTGTCTCTGAAAACAAGCTATAACCAGACATGTTTAACTGATCACTGTTAATATTGGCTAATTCCAAAAGAGTAGGAGCTAAGTCAACTTGGGATACTGGTTTATGTACCCTGATTCCTTCTGGACCATCTTTAATTTTTAAAATCCAAGGAATATGCAAGGTAGATTGATAGGCGAGTATGCCATGCGTGTTTTCTCCATGTTCTCCCAGACTTTCACCATGATCACCAATGATTGAGATCGCAAGATCTGATTGGCTTTGAATACGGGAATGCGCCAATAATTTGCCGATTTGATTATCCATATAAGCAATTTCACCGGCATATAAATTGGTTTTATAATCATCACGAAATGGAGCAGGAGGATTATATGCAGCGTGAGGATCATAAAGATGTACCCAGATAAAAAATGGTTCATCATCATTGATAGTATCAAGCCATTTTGTAGCAGCTGCAATGGTGAACTCTGCAGGTCTATCTGGGACCATTCTTGGTGTCCTTAAACGGCTGGTTGATAGATCATCATCGTAGATTTCAAAACCTTGGTCCAACCCATATCGTCTTTCAAGAACTGAAGCTGAAACAAAGGCCCCTGTTCTATAATTGTTTTGTAAAAATATTTCTGCTAGGGTTGTCAATTCTGGTTTAACAAAGTGCGTTCCATTGTTTCTAACTCCTGTTTGTGGTGGAAACAGGCCTGTATGGATGGATGTATGTGCCGGCAGAGTTAAAGGGGCTACTGAATAAGCAGTTTCCATCAAGATACCCTCTTCAGCAAGGCTCTCTAGCACTGGAGTACTAACAATTTTTGAACCATATGGCTGTAAATAATCAGGCCTAGTGGTATCAAGAGTGATTAAAACAATTGACCGTTGTTTCTGTTCTATTAGCTGCCTTAAGTTACTGATCTCTTTTTTAGTTTCTGGTTGGCGAAAATATATGCTAGAAGCTACTAAAGCAATACCCACAATTAGCAATAACAGCCCTATGTTTTTATTTGATTTCATTGTTTATTCTTTTTTGGTTTTTTAATTCGTTTTTTACTTTTTACACGGCTATCGATGGCGCCTCTAATCCAAAAATTCTTAAATAAATTTGGGTAATTTTGATTGATTGTTAATTTTTGTTCTGGAGTTAATAACAAAACTATATTCGCCATCATATCAATTTGACGACCAACAGATTGTTGAAAAAGATTAGCAATGGTATTTCGTTTCTCAATGATTGCTGCCATATTACTGGCCATGAGGGCGTTTGCTAGCAATGCTTTTTCTTCACTTTGATTAACTTTTATTTTTCTATTTTTGGTTATAAACAACCCAAGAATGTCATCCATTTCTTTTCTTTGGCTTTCAGTTAATTTTAGTGTTTCTATTTTCTTTTTAGCATTCCACCAAATTCTTTTTTGCACATTTTTTATGATGTTTTTTTCTTTTTCATCAAAGCCTGTTTGAGCGGATGCAGATTGTAAATTTGATAAACTGGCCAAGATTACAAACGTTATAACATTTACTATCATTATTAATTCCCATTAAATTAAGGCAAAAGATTGTAACAGAAGACTTTTAGCAAGTAAACTTTAGGTTTCAAACCTATCTAACTCTTTATTATCTTTTAATTTCTGTAAATATTCGACTGTTATATTAACATCTGCTAATATTCAATAGCAAGACACATTGAATTTACGTTGTATTTTTGTTTCAAACTGATAAAATCAACCTTTTATTCTTAACACACTAAATTATTATTTTTGAGGAATACTATGAGCGCCCAAGATATATTCGACCTTATCCAAGAGCATGAAATTGCCTTTGTAGATTTAAGATTTTGTGACACTTTAGGAAAAGAACAACACGTTTCTATCCCTGTGAGTGCCGTTGATGAAGACTTATTTGAAGAAGGAAAGATGTTCGACGGATCATCAATTGCTGGCTGGAAGGCGATTAACAATTCCGACATGGTATTAATGCCCGATACAACTACTGCGTTTGTTGATCCATTTACCGCCGCTTCTACTTTAATCATCCGTTGTGATATTTTAGAACCAAACACCATGCAAGGTTATAACCGCGACCCACGTTCTTTAGCAAAAAGAGCCGAAGCTTATTTAAAAAATTCAGGATTTGCAGATACCGCATTTTTTGGGCCCGAACCAGAATTTTTTATCTTTGATGGTGTGCGTTGGCAGTGTGATATGCAAAAAATGGCATATGAAATCGATTCACGTGAAGGTGCCTGGGACTCTTATGCCAATACAGAAAACAACCATGGCCACAGACCTGGAGTAAAAGGCGGGTATTTCCCCGTTCCTCCTGTTGACTCATTAAACGATGTACGTGCAACCATCTGTACAGTTTTGGAAGAAATTGGCGTACCTGTGGAAGTTCATCACCATGAAGTGGCAACAGCTGGACAATGTGAAATTGGTGTGAAATTCAATACCTTATTAAAAAAGGCCGATGAAACCTTGATGACCAAATATGTGATCCATAATGTTGCACATGAATATGGACACACAGCAACCTTTATGCCAAAGCCTATTGTTGGTGATAATGGCAGTGGTCTGCATGTTCATCAATCTTTAATGAAAGAGGGCAACAACCTTTTCTCCGGTGAAAAATACGGCGGGCTATCTGAAACAGCTTTATATTATATTGGTGGCATCATTAAACATGCCAGAACCATTAATGCTTTTGCAAATGCATCGACAAACAGCTATAAACGCTTAGTCCCTGGATTTGAAGCACCTGTGATGTTGGCTTATTCTGCAAAAAATCGCTCAGCTTCTATTCGCATTCCCTTTGTTGCCAACCCAAAAGGCCGCAGAATTGAAGTGCGCTTTGGCGATTCCACAGGAAACCCCTATTTGATGTTCGCATCCATGTTAATGGCTGGTCTTGATGGCATCAAGAACAAAATTCACCCAGGTGATGCCATGGATAAAGATTTGTATGATTTACCCCCAGAAGAAGAAAAAGATATTCCAACGGTTTGTCACTCTTTAGATCAAGCATTAGAAGCTTTGGACAATGACCGTGAATTTTTAAAAGCGGGCGGTGTTTTTGACGATGATTTAATCAACGCCTATATCGAACTGAAGATGGAAGAAGTCACACGATTGCGCATGACCACTCACCCTGTTGAGTTTGATATGTATTATTCATTGTAGAACGCAAGCCTAAACTACAAAACAAGCCTTGTATATAGTTGAAATACAAGGCTTTTTTTGCTTCAAAATCCTGTTGTTGACAATTCTTTACATTTTGATTTGGCTTTCAATTGAAAAATTGCACTTCAAGTTATATGATATTCATTCTTAAAAAATAAAAGTGAGGGTAAGAATATGGGCATGATGTCAGAATTTAAAGATTTTGCAATGAAAGGAAATGTCGTTGATATGGCAGTTGGTATTGTTATTGGGGCAGCATTTGGCAAGATAGTCACATCGTTGGTCAATGATGTAATTATGCCACCCATTGGAGTGATCATCGGTGGAGTCGATTTTTCTGATTTGGCATTTACCATTCAGGAAGCAACCGCAGATGTACCAGCTGTAACCGTTAACTGGGGCAATACTGTACAGATGATTATAAACTTTACGATTGTTGCGTTTGCCATTTTTATGGTAGTTAAGGGCATGAATAAAATGAAGAAAAAGGAAGAAGAAGCACCTGCCAAACCTGCTGAACCATCAAAAGAAGAGGTATTGTTAACTGAAATTAGAGATGCCTTACGAAATAAATAGCACTCTATTTAGTTAAGTTTTAAAATTAAGCCTCTGAGCAAAAATATGCCTTGAGGCTTTTTTTATGTCATACAAAACTACAGAAATAAAAACAAAAGATCAATCAAAGTTTTATCAATTGCTAATTCAACAAGTTGAAGGATTGTTGTCTATGGAAAATGACTTGATTGCCAACGCTGCCAATTTCTCAAGTTTACTTTATCATACACTTGAGCAAGTTAACTGGGTTGGCTTTTATTTTCTCAAAGACAATGAACTGGTTTTGGGCCCCTTTCAAGGGCAAGTGGCTTGTACTCGCATTCCTTTGGGACAAGGTGTTTGTGGTACTGCATTTAGCCAAAACAAGACATTGAGGATTAAGGATATAAATGAATTTAAAGGGCATATTGCTTGCGATTCTGCCAGTGCCTCAGAAATGGTGATTCCATTAACAGTAGATGGTGAAATAATTGGTGTATTGGATATTGACAGCCCTGTTTTAGATAGATTTGATGCTCTTGACCAAACAAGATTAGAAGCTGTCGCAAATGTTTTTGCCAAAAAAGTACAGTAATTTAATACTTAAAGTTCATTGTTTTCGCCTTGTAAAAATAATCCTTCATCATGAATGCCTTTTCCTTTATGCTAGTGGACAGTATAAAAAGGCACGAAGAGCATGAACAACAAAAGACAACAAATTTTTTCTTGGCAACAGCAAGGTCACATTGATGCGGCCAACATAGATCAGGCGATAAAGGTGGCACAGGCCAATCACTCTCCCCAGCAATGGCAAACATTTATCAGTCAATTACTATTGTGGTTGGGACTAACAGCCATTGCCATTGGTACCATTTTTTTCTTTGCCTACAATTGGGGAGACTTATCTACATTTCAAAAATTTGCTTTGATTCAAGGATTGTTACTCATTACTGCATTTTCCTACTCTCAAACCGAACCTCAGTCTAATTTCAGTACCGCCATTTTATTTTTTATGGCAATATTAATAGGTTCTCTGTTTGCTCTGTTTGGGCAAACTTATCAAACCGGCAAGGATCCTTGGCAACTTTTCTTGCTTTGGACTCTATTTATAACTCCTTTGGCGTTAACTTCAAAAAGCAGTAGCCTGTGGTTGTTGTGGTTAGGATTGGCAAACTTGACGTTGTTTTTATACTTTGAAACCAGACATGGTCTATTTGGAATCATCTTGCAGAACGAACGCAGAGTCCTATTTTATGCTTTGTTAAATTTAATTCCTGCTATTGTATTTGAATTTTTATACGTGAAGAAATTAATCTCCTATAGAATTGCCTCGCAAGTGGCGCTAATTGCAGCAATGGTAGCCTTTACTTGGGTTAGCCTTTATTCAGTTTTTGAATTTTATGGTGCCAATAATAAAAGCTATGATTTGATTGTCTATTTGGTGTGGATGGCGGGTGTTTACTATTTCTATCGATTAAAAGCAATCGATGTACTAATTTTATCTAGTTGGGTAGTGAGTGGTATTGTCTTTATCTTGGCTGTCGTTGCTAGGGGAATCGGAGACAATCTTGATGAAGGAACATTATTATTAATGGCTATATTATTAATTGCCTTGTCTACTACAGGTGTCAAATGGCTGATGAATCTTCTTAAACACGAAAACATAAATGCAAATAAACCTGAAGGGATCGAAAAAGGAGAGATAATATGAGTGCACTACAATTATGGAATTTGTTGTCCAACAACCAAATGGTTTCAGGCGATAAACCTGAAAATGACCATGTACTAATTCCTTGGTATATTCGTTTTATTCAAGGCTTTGCTGGCTGGTTGGCAGCCATATTCATCATGGTGTTCTTTGCTGTATTTTTCAGCTTCTTGTTTAAAAAACCCGCTGGAGGACTAGTGGTTGCATTGGGTTTACTTTGCTCTGTTGCAGGATATGTAATTATTAGAGTCAAACAAAACGACTTTATCGACCAATTAGGCATGGCGTTTAGTTTGTGCGGCCAACTGTTGTTCTCATTCGGAATCTTTTTCTTCTTAAAGATTAACACAACAACAGGGGCATTTATTCTTGGCACTTATCAGTTGACACTGGCTTGGTTAATACCCCAATACGCCCACCGATTGTTGTCGACTGCCTTTGGCTTGTTCGCTTTATTGGTTGTGGTAAATTCCATGGGATATTATGGTATTGGGACGGCTCTTACTGCTGTATTATTTAGCCTTATTTGGATAAAAGAAAAACACTGGGCAGAAAATTATCAAAAATGGGAGCCCATAGGTCTGGGTATTGCGTTTACCATCATATTCAGCAGCAGTTTTTTAATCACAGGAAAACACCTACTTAGAGAAACCTATCGCCACAACACGGGTTGGTTATTTGAACATGCTGAACTTGTCAGTAGTTTACTGGTTTCTTTGGTTTTTCTTAATCTGATTTTCACCTTATTAAAAGAATACAAGACACAACTTAACTCAAAAACAGCCATTTTAAGTTTTCTTGCCGCTACTGGACTCATTTTAATCAGTTTCAAAATTTATGGAATCAGCACAGGGTTATTGATAGTCTTGGTTGGTTTTGCACGACATAGAATTTTGCTAATTACATTAGGCATTATGTCTATGCTAAGTTTTTTCTCATGGTATTATTACAATTTACAAGCCACCTTATTGTTTAAGTCTATTGTATTGGTGGTTTTAGGATTAATCCTGTTGGTTGCTTGGTTTGGGTTAAATTACATTTATAAAAACAAGCATGCACAGCAAAGCAAGAAATTTAAATTAAAGTCCATAAACAAAAACAAGTGGCTGGGATTGACAACAATTCTAGCAACTTTGGTCATCATTAACATCAATATCAGTAAGAAAGAAGCACTTATAGAAACTGGTGAGGTACTGTTATTGAAACTCGCGCCAGTTGATCCCAGGTCTATTATGCAGGGTGATTATATGAGATTAAGATTTGATCTGGCCAACAAAATTGCAACAGTCATTAGAGAAAATAACAAAAACAACACTCTTCCAATTTATCTTCAAGGAAGAGCAATCATTGCAAAAGACAGTAATAATATCGTTTCTTTTGTGGCTCTTTTTGAGGATCAAACATTAAAACCAAGTCAAAGGCTAATGCCGTATAAATACCGCAATGGCCAAGTGAAATTCACCACCAACGCCTTCTTTTTTCAAGAAGGACAAGCAAGCCATTTCCAACAATCAGAATATGGAGAATTTAAAATGTCTAAAGATGGAGATATTCTATTGGTCAATATGGTCGATAAAGATTTGAATATTCTATAATGCAAAACGATAAACTTAAACCAATACCACTCGATTACACTCTGGTGGCTTTTGTGCAATAATTGCTGCTCCCGTGTTGATTAAGGTTTCTTCAAAGGTATCATCATTCTGATAGGAAGACACCCCAAAAGTTGCCGTAATGCCATAATCAAAATCCTCAATTTCAATGGCAGCATCAGCAATCTTATGCCGAAGATTTTCAGCCACTCCATAAGCTTGATTGGCATTGGTCTGAGGCAGTAAAATTAAAAATTCATTACCAGCCCATCTTGCAACCATGTCTGTATTGCGCAAATTTTCTTTCAAGCGATTACTGATCTCTACTAAAATACCATCCCTGTGAGAATATTTGTTTTTAACAATTTTAAAAGAATCTAAGACAACCATTATTAGAGCAGTATCTAAGCTCTCTTCACGTCTATTTTTATCATTTAAATCGACCTGCTCCAATAGTTTGCGTCGATTGGGCAAGCCAGTTAATATATCAGTCATCACTTTTCTATTGATTTTCGCTTTCATGTTGTTACTCCCTTATTGATATTGATCACAATAAAACACAACAAAAGTATAACTGACTAGTCAAACACAAGTAAATACCAGTTAGTCCATAATATCTACAATCCATGAAATTTGACTCACAAATGGCCTAACACCTATTAAATCATCCAAAAGTGACTTTTATTTTCATACACAGACATTCACAAGTTTCAAATAACTCTTGAAAACCTCTGGGTAGTTTGCTTACGCAGATAAACATCGAATACCATACAAATATGGCGCACCAGTATTCTTCCTGCGGAAGTGACACTGATAGAAGACTCTGTCATTTCAAGCAAGCCATCGACCTGCATTGCTTTAAGTTCTTTGATTTCTCGTGCAAAATAGTCTTGGAAATTGATGCTAAATGACTCCTCAATTTGTTTGAAGTCCAACGAGAATTGGCAAGCAATTTGTTGAATAACTTCTTTTCTCAACACATCATCATCGTTTAATAAATAACCCCGATAAATCGGCAGCTTATCATTGTCCAAAATGGCATAGTATTGTTCTGTGGATTTTACATTTTGGCTAAATGAATGACTGACAGAACTGATGGATGAAACGCCCAATGCCACCAAGTCCAATTCGGCATGGGTGGTATAGCCTTGGAAATTTCTCTGCAATGTTCCGTTGGCTTGAGCAATGGCCAATTCATCATCGGGTTTGGCAAAGTGATCCATGCCGATATAGACATAACCCGCTGCAGTTAATTTCTCAATGCTCATTTGTAGGATGTCTAATTTTTCTTCCGGCTTGGGTAAATCTTCAACATTGATGCGTTTTTGCGGTGCAAATAAATGTGGCATGTGGGCATAGTTAAACACCGACAACCTATCTGGTGACATTTCAATGACTGCATCCACTGTTTTACCAAAACTTTCCAGTGTTTGAAATGGCAGGCCATAAATTAAATCAACACTGATTGATTTGGCATTAACCGATTTACAGGCATCAATAATAGATTGAGTCATTTCGGTGGGCTGAATACGGTTCACAGCTTTCTGTACAACAGGATTAACATCTTGCACACCCAATGAAAAACGGTTGAAGCCATAACCAGCTAATTTTTTAATGCTGTCTTTGGTCACTGAACGGGGATCAATTTCTATCGAATAATCGCGTTGTTCTGTTTGGATCAAAGGAAAATGTTTGGCAATCAGCGCCATCATTCTTTCAAACTGAGCATCGGTTAAAAAGGTCGGCGTGCCACCTCCAAAATGCATTTGTTCAACCAACCGATCTTTATCATAGAGCTTAGACACCATCTCCATTTCTTTGTCCAAATAATCCAAATAGACATCGGCTTTGTCGCGTTTTTTGGTGGCGATTTTATTGCAAGCACAAAAGAAACACAAGGTATCACAAAAAGGGATATGAAAATATAGGCTAATGGGTTGACCCTTGTTGATTGCATTGCTCAATCTCGCCTGTTTGATATAATCATCTGCAGTAAATTTATCGTGAAAAACTACCGCGGTAGGGTACGATGTATATCGAGGCCCAGCTTGATCGTATTTTTTGATTAACTCTAAATTAAACTCAGGTTTTGTATTCATTTTCTGTAACTTTGAAAAAAACACCATCTTATATCAACTGCATATATGCAAATATGATTTAGGTCAATTATTGTAGATTTTAACTGAATTGAATCTGAATACCGACTTGCTGAAATTTGACAGGAACACAATCCTTGCTCTAGGATAAAATCTCCCTTAAAACTAAAAAGAGAAATATATGAAAAAATTAATATTCATAACCCTAATAACACTTTCTGTCACAGCCGTTTCTTCTCCCTATGTCAAACCATCCGAACCCAATGGAGTAGTCCGGTTTAATTACAGCGCAGTTGGAAATTCTTTTGGTGAAAGAATTTCTGCCGTATCATTGACTGAGGTTGATGGTGAAAGGGTACTTAGACGACGTGGAGCAGTATGGTTAAGCCCCGGCAAACATACTCTTCGAGTAGAAGTTAATGGCCCAAACCAAGTACTTGGCAGTAATCGATTTGTTAGAAGTCAAAGAAATAAAAACTCAATAGAACAAAAGACTGTAGATGTTGTTGTTGAAGAAGGAAAAATTTATTTTGTGGGTTTTGATTCCAGATCAAAAAACCCAAATGATTGGCAAACCGTCGTATGGGGAATTCAAGATATTCACTAAGAAACCTCCGATATATTTAGGAAACTTTGATATATATTATCTTCAGAGTTTCCTGAATCACTATTATTTCCCTATTTTAATGCCTATACGTACCCTGCTATCATCACACGCTTTTTAAAGCGGTGTTGTTCATAAAAGTGGTCTTGAGGTTCTATCATTTTAACGTCTTTGAACCCTACTTTACGCATTATCCACATTAACGCTTCTATGCTGGGTGCCAAACAAATACCAGTGGTACTCATCTCCGGACCATGGGTTTCTTCGGTTTCATCAATAATGGCAAATGAACCCATCATGGGTTTAACAAAAGTGTAGTTCCCCCAATCGAGTTGTCCTGATAAGTTAGGTGCGACTTGTGTTTCGATTAAACACACATCATTGCACAAAGCATGGGCTTTGCGTATAGCCCCAACTGGATTTTCGAGGTGATAAATCAATCCCAACATCAAAACGATATCAAAGGTTCCTACCGATTTTGTGTCTATTTCATGTACATCTTGTACCCTAGAATAAAACTTATCAGCCAAACCCATACCAAAGGCAATTTCATTGGCATCATTAACATGCTCTTGCCTGGCTTCTAAGCCCAATACTTTGGTGCCTTTTTTTGCCAAATGACATGAAAAATAACCTTCATGACTGGCGATATCAACTGCTTTTATGTCATTCCATCTGCCTTCAAATCGTGGATTCAACACCGAATCCATCATTTCTAAGCGAGTTTTGTGCACCAATTGAGCTTCATCAGGAAGGTAACTTTCGGTAACTTTGCCATTGGGCAGTTCAAATTTATAAAACCATTTTCTGTCTAGGATTTTGTGTATTGGATTTGTCATAGTTTTTTCCTATTCTGATTCTTTTTCGTCCTGTTCTTTGGAATTGTTTAAAAAATCGCTAATCTTGTTTTTAATGCTTTTATGAAACAACATGCGAAAATGATTGGTTTTTTCAGTCATATGGATATCTATCCATTCGGCTTGAGTTTCTACCAGTGCCACCGTTCCATCATTGGGTTCTGGTAATTTGGTGACCAGTTTAGAAATCCCGAGACCATTGGAAACACCTGCAATCATGCAAGAATTACGCAATACAGTGGGTTCTATCACACCATTACTCAAGGGCTCTGCTGCATGGTTTAATAACCAAGCTCCCCATGTTTTTTGGCTCATGGCTTTTGCAGCTTGTGAACCGTTAACAGGTGAACCTAGCATAACTAATTTACCGGTTTTTTTAATATTCGGCAGTGTCCGCATAGACAATATTCCACCCATAGAGTGTACCACCAAATGTACTGTCTCCTGAGTTCTTGAATTCACAAATGCTTGAAGCTTCTGCATGTTAAAATCAAAAGGCTTTCTAGTAGTTTTGTAGCCAAAACGATACACCCGAAAACCTTCGTTTTTTAGGTGTTTTGCAATCGACGCAAACGACCAACGGCTCATCCATAAGCCATGTACCAAAACAACTGCTTGGTTTGCTTTCGCTTGTGAAAACTGTTTATTCATCTTCCTCGCTGTCTTGCTCTTCATCTTCTTCAACTTCAGGATAAATGGCACGAACATGCACTTCTTCTAAATTCTTTTCAGAAATTTCAGAAGGAGCAGAAGTCATTGTACATACCGCAGATGATGTTTTAGGAAAAGCTATCACTTCACGAATAGAATCCGCTCCGCACATTAGCGCAGCCATTCTATCCAAGCCCAAAGCAATACCACCGTGTGGAGGGCAGCCATATTGTAATGCTTCAAGTAAAAATCCAAATTTTGCATCGGCTTCTTCTTTGCTAATGCCCAATAATTCCAATACTGCTGATTGCATGTCTTCTTGGTGAATACGAATCGAACCGCCGCCGAGCTCAACACCATTCATCACAATGTCATACCCCTTAGAAATTGACTCGCCTGGATTGTCTTGTAAATCTTGAACGCTACCAGTAGGTGCAGTAAATGGATGGTGAATGGCATCCCAGCGTTTTTCATCTTCGTTGTAATCAAACATAGGGAAATCTACAACCCACAGAGGCTGCCATGATTTTTTAACGAGGCCCAAATCTTTACCGATTTTCAAACGCAATTCGCCCATATATTGAGTAACGGTTGCATAATCACCAGCACCAAAGAACAACAAGTCACCATTTTCTGCGCCTGTTTTTTCTAAAATAGCAGTCAATGAATCGTCGTCCAAAAATTTAACAATTGGAGACTGCAAACCATCACGGCCATTTTCTTTGGCATTGACTTTAATCCAAGCCAAACCTCTTGCGCCATAACGGGCAACAAACGGCGCATAATCATCAATCTGTTTGCGTGACATTTTAGCACCTTGAGGGACTTTCAAAATAGTTACACGGCCTTTTGGATCGTTTGCGGGTGCTGCAAATACTTTGAATTCAACATTTTTCAAAGCATCCGCCACATCCACCAATTCTAAGTCAATACGCAAATCAGGTTTATCCGAACCATAACGATTCATGGCATCAGCATAGGTCATGCGCGGAAATGGGCTAACCAAATCAACATCCAAAACTTTTTTGAAAGTTGTGCGAATCATGGCCTCGCCCATATTCAAGATTTCTTCCTGATCAACAAAAGCCATTTCTATATCCAGCTGGGTGAATTCAGGCTGACGGTCTGCACGTAAATCTTCATCACGAAAACAACGGGCAATTTGATAATATCTATCCATGCCAGACATCATTAACAACTGTTTAAATAATTGTGGAGATTGCGGCAAAGCATAAAATTTGGCTTGCTGAACGCGCGAAGGAACCAAGAAATCACGTGCACCTTCTGGTGTGGCCTTGGTTAAGATTGGCGTTTCCATATCCAAAAATTCCATATCATCCAAATAATTGCGCAATGTTCTGGTCAACTTACTGCGTAAGCGCATGTTCTTTTGCATTTCAGGGCGACGTAGATCTAAATAACGGTGCTTCAAGCGGATATTTTCGCCTGCAGTATCATCATCCAACATGAATGGTAATGGCTTTGATTTATTGAGTACTTCGTAGTTGTCCACAACCACTTCAATTTTTCCTGACTTTAAATTAGGGTTAGCTTGACCTTCAGGGCGATTGCGTACATGGCCTTTAACATGCAAACAATATTCATAACGGGCATCTTCAGCAATTTTGAAAGCGATCTCATTGTCCGGTTCTACCACCACTTGCAATATGCCTGAGTGATCACGCAAGTCGATAAAAATAACACCACCGTGATCGCGGCGTTTGTCCACCCAACCACAAACTTCAACTTGTTGATCTAACTTTAATTCTGTTACATTTCCACACAGATCACTACGCATTTGCTTTACCTAATCAATAATTTTATTCGAACGAGCAATTTTACTGTTTCTTGTGGGTTTTTATAGTTTTTTAGGGAATATCTGAGTAATTAATACTGTTATTTGGATGGTATAAGAAGATTTTGTATCAATAACTAATTTACTTCTTATTGAACAAAGTGCCTTGATATAATGTTATTGCACACGTATACAACATATGGCAGTTCTTGCTTCCGTATAAATGTGCAATTTGTAGTTAAGCTTTCAGGCAATGGAATTGAGCTCAGCTATTTTCTCATAGCAAAATTTATTTATTCAAATCCATTGATAAAAATCACATCCTCACCATGAAATTCATAAGCGCCAATATCAGGGGCCGTATCTCGTTCACTATTATTATAATCTAATGAAGAACTTAAAGTGGGGTGCCCTGTACCGACTATTGCCGCATCTTGGTTTTCAGCCCAAAGCATATCGTTTTCAGGACTTTCATACCCTGGATTGGCTTCTACAGAATTGAAAGAAAAGCCAGAACTAAATTGCCATTGAGACAGATTGCCCGATTGATTAGACCATTCTGCATTTGTTGCATTGGGGTGATAGCATAAATTATTATCTATATCTAAATAATTTGATGATGGAAGGTCTACATCAAAACAATTGAAAGAATTCGAGTTACCCGTATAGAAAATGGCATTGCTTACTATTAAATGATTGTCTCCCATTGTACCAACCGTTATTGCGGTACCTGCAGATAAATTATCAATGTAAATCGAATTGTTACGCACCGTCAAGTTGTCCAAAGGTAAATCATTCGCTGCTAAATTACGGTCTGGGGCGAGTATTGCTCGGACCGGGAGATCTTGATGATTGGAAATAAGGTTGTTTTCCACAACACAATTCTCGCACGAACCTAAGCCAACACCAACACGTCCAACATTAATAATGCTATTGCTTTGGATAAGTACATTGGTAAAAGATTCTGCTTCTGAGTATCCGCCATCAACAGCAATACCCCAACAACCTGGTAAAGCATTACCAATATCTTCCCAAATTATATTGTTTTCAATAACCAAATTATTGTGTTCACCATGCACGACTAAAGAAACAGAAGAACAGGCTCCGTCTTGATCCAAGGTATTTCTGTACAACTGATTTCCACTGACCAATATCCCTTGAGTTACTTGGTCGGCTGAACCACTTATATAGACATTGTGATCAAAAATCGCTCGTGTTCCATTATCAGAAAAATAATTGTTAATCAGTTTTGTACCACTTGAACCACCTAACCAACCTTGAGTAGAATTAAAGGTCACCGTGCTATCTCTCAAGGTAATGCGTTCATTTTGACCATCACAAGCACTATCACTGATGTTACAATCATTTGATGAACCTAAATATACGCCCAACCGAAAATTAGTAATGGTTAAATTGCTTAAAATAACATCATCTACATCATTGGCAAGAAAGACCCCTCTACCGTCATTGCTGCCTCTTAAATCGAGATTTTCGATTAGATAACCTTCTTCATGTTCAGCATTGCCACTATCAGCTAGATTAAAACCATCGGAACCATTTTGAAAATTTAAAATGGGCTTTTGTTCGTTTCCTGATGCCCAAGGAGCATCATAATCTGTTATGGTACATTTATTGTCATCTCGACAAAAACCATTAACCCAACGTAAGTTAGATTGAATCAACCAAGAACCTCCATTGCACAGTTGTATTGAGTCTCCTGCAGATTGTGAATTAAATACACTATTGGCTTGAACAATGCTTTGAAAAGGGTTGACCAAACTGCCATCAGAATTATCATTCCCGACCACACAATCAACATCAGAATTGCTTTCACAATCACAGACATGGAAATCTATCGATTGGACAATTGATGGGAAATTTATGAGCAAAACAGTCAAACATATTGTTTGTGTTGTTTTTAAAACCAAACTAGTCTTATTAGGGTTACATTTCATGAGTTAATCCTCAAATGAATCAGAAAAGATCAAATCAGGTTGGATGAAATTGAAGACTTCAACTGACCCCGCATCGTTTATTGTATTTGCCTGACTGATAAAAATATCATCACCAGGTATACCGACTGCCAACTCTCCACCATTACCGAAATCAGCAACTGTCATTGCATAACCCATTTCATCCAAGGGACTGAAATTGTTTGTATAGTATTGATTTTCATCAGTAGTGATACCACTAATGGAACCATAAAGAATATGAAAAGCACCGCTCGAACTATTTTCACGAGGGACACCTACAACTAAATCATCAAAAGAATCATTATTTAAATCTCCACTTGCCAATGTATCTCCAAATTGATCTGTACTTTCTGCAACCCCTAATATACCAGTAAAATTCTGATGGAAAGATTGATTGTTAACACTTGATAAACCAAATGAGTCGCCATAAATGATGTTTATTGAGCCTGCATCATTTATGCCTGCGCTATTGATATCCTCTCTTGGTACGCCAACAACTAGATCATCTACAAAGTCATTATTGAAATCACCTGTTGTTAGAGATGTGCCAAACCTGTCATTTTCCTCAACGACACCTATTATATCTCCAGCTTGAGACCATATTACACTGCTATTTTGTAGGTCAATTCCATTACTCCCCCCTTCAAACACTTGTACCGCACCTGCGTTTGTAACCCCGTTAACATCTTCTCCTGGAATACCTACCGCCAAATAGTCAAAATTATTATTACCAATTCCTGCCAAGCTATAATCGCCAGCAGTCAAACTTAAACCAAATTGATCATTAGTTTCTGAAGCTGTTATAGGCAGATCATCTGACTGCTGAGACAGTGAGTCTCTAAACTCTGGTTCACCAGATAAACCTTGCGCCCTTCCGTAGTAAACCTCCACTTGCCCTCCATCTATTATTGTTGGAACAGGGCTTCCAAAATCTTCAAATGGAGCTGAAACTGCCAAATCATCACAATCATCGCCATCAAAATCGCCTGCAGCCATACTCCAACCAAATCTATCGTTGGCTGTGCTGCTGGAATCAGCAAAAATTCCTAACCCAGTGCCTTGAAAGAGAAAGGTAGAACCTGCCCCTAAATCTGAGAACCCATCTACAGAACCATGAAATATATTTATCGCCCCGACGTTTTGTCTAATAGCTGGATTTATTGTGTTATAGTCTTCTTCTGGCGTACCAACTGCTAAATCGGCAATACCATCACAATTAAAATCGCCGCTTGCAAGGGACCTCCCAAAAAAATCATTTTCCTCAACGCCATTTAAATCTTCTAGTGAATTCGATGAACTAAATGTTTGAAATAAAAATTGCTCATTGGATGATGAAAGCCCACTTGGCGAACCATAGATAATCAAAACAACACCAGTATTATTTATTGTTATACCAAAAAACTGAAAGTCATAATTAGGAATGCCAATAGCCAAATCTTGAATACCATCGTTATTGTAATCCCCGTGAGAAACCGATTCTCCGAGTCTATCTAATGGACTTGATTCACCAATAATATTGGTTGAATCTAAATTCCATATAGTACTATCTGTAATGGTGTTGCCCCTAGCCAAGTAGGAATTGATTAATAACAGAAAAACAATGATTTTCATAATTCACCTCCATGAATGTTCGTTTCCTTTTAATTCGGCATTTGTCATTAAAAGTTTTTGTAAAATTGAAATGAATGAAAACCATTGACCAAAATGAGACATAAATCACACTTCTAATGTTTCATTGAAATTGATCGTTAACATTTAAGGAAATATTCAGAGTTTAAACGAAACAACTAAGGTGTCATTCATATACTACCCAAATCCCGATATAGAAAATATGATGATAGCACAAGTCCATGATGCACCTAGAAAACCCAGAAAAGGCTTCATCGCCAATGAGGTAAATTTAGTTTTTCTTGATTTCCTATACACATCAGTTACTTGCACTCTCAAACGCAATTCTATATCGGGATTTGGATACAAAACAAATCGAGGAATACTTATATGCTTAAAACAATCTACCTAAAAGTCCTACTGGCTTCTACTCTCATTTTACTGTCTAGCCTATCAAAATCTGCTGTTTCAGTGGATGATCAAGCTGTCGTTATTGAAAATAGTGGCACCACACTCATCACAGTATTTGATAATGATACGATAAACAAAGGCGAGAGTGTAACGGCATTTACTCAGCCTGCAAATGGGGTTAGTTCACTGCTACCAGGGCTTGGTATAAATTATCAGCCAAACAACAATTATTGCAACAATGGCGTAACCACCGATGATTTTACCTACACATTAACGGGTGCTTCAACGGCAACCGTATCGGTCACTGTCACCTGTTTAGCTGGAAGCCCTCCTGCTCAAGTAATACCAGTTAACCAATTTCATTGGTTATTGTTTTTGCTTATTTCTGTTGTATTTGTGGCTAAATCAAAAAATACTGTTAAATAAATGGGAATTATTATGTTAAATATAAAATATAAAACTCAACTATTGGTTCTTATTGTTTTCTTTTCAAATCCCTCAAATGCTACGACCATTAATATTGATAACAAAGTAAACCATGATCTTGATATGTATCGATCATTTTTAAGTACCAGCGAAAAAATTGAGTTGCACGAGGAAAATGATTTCGTGACCATTGGCGCAGATGCTGGCTGTGACTTTAATTCTGCTATTTGGAATATTGGAGATGCTATTTCTAGTGGTTCAACAGAGGTTAGGGTGGCATCAAATGGAACTTATATTGAAAATATTATTATTGATGATCAAGACCTGATTCTTAGAGGTGGTTTTGCTACCTGTAGCGATGCGGAACTCAATAATCAGGATTTTATGGATTTCACTGAAATTAATGGAACTGCCGTTCCTACAAATATAATCGCCATTACAGGAAATAATACACGCCGATTAATTCGATTGGAAAACTTGCTATTAACAGGTGCCTCAGTTACGTTCCCTACCATTGGTGGGGCATTATCAGTCATTCAAACCAATCTAGAGCTACAATTGTTGCGGGTGTTTATTTCTGGCAACTCTGGTGGATCTGGAGCAGGCATTTACATTAACCCTGGGACTGGTGCCAATCAGACAAATATAGATGTTTTTGCTCAAGATGTGGTTATTCACAACAACTCATCTATTAACTTAGGAGGAGGCTTATTTTGTATAGGCTTCAGGTCTCAAATTGCCTTAACAGGGATCAGTACTATTTCCAATAATACTTCAGCAACATCTGGTGGAGGACTATCTATAATTGGTCATTGTAAAGTCAGTATTTATTCCAAAACACACTCAAATATAATAAGTGCATTTCCCGGTCTTTTCAATAACAATAGTAAAGAAGAAGGTGGAGGTGCTTTTTTAAGAGCAACTGCCTTTTTGTATTTGTTTGGTCAGGAAATGTGCGATAACACCCATTGTTTAGGCTCTGCTGATGCGCCCATTATTGTACAAGGAAACTTTAGCGATAATGACACCTTGAACAATGAATCAGGTGGAGGTGTTTATATGGATGGTACTGGAGGTTTCAATGAGTTTTACGCCAATGGGATATGGATAAATAACAACCAAGCAGGAGGCAATGGTGGTGGTGTCTATGTAGGATCTGATTCGGTTTTTGAAATTGAAAGAAGATCTGGGAGCTGCTGGCAAAAAGACCGTTGCAATCTCATTATTAACAATCGATCAGGTACATCTATTGGTTTGGGCGGTAGCTTTTATGTTGACGGTGGAACCTTGAATTTAAGCCATGTTTATGTTGAAGAAAACCGTGCTGACTTTGGTACAGCTATAGCTGCTAACGGGGAAAATGCGATAGTAACCATAGAAAATTCAGTGTTTGATGATAATGGTAATGGAGGATCTAATGGATATTCTGATTTTCAGGTCATAAGGGCTTCAACTGGAGCTTCTATTGCAATACGCCACAGTACTATTGCTGACAATGACGCAGTGAACAGTGTTTTTGACATTGATCCTGCATTAAATTCTTCATTATCTCTAAGCTCTTCTGTGGTACATGATCCAAGTTCAGGTAATTTATTTGGCCCTGTCAGTGGCGATTTAACTATCGATTGTTTGGTGTCGCATGAAGCGTCTAGTTTTTCAGGTACAAATGTATTGGTTAGCAACCCTGAGTTTGTGAATCGGTCTTTAGGGAATTTTCACCTGGCTGCTGGCTCACCAGCCATCGACTTGTGTGCAGGTATTACAATGTTAAATCCATCAGATATGGATATGGAAATAAGAGCATGGGATGATCCTGATCAAGCAAATGGCATGGGAATATTTGATGCAGGCGCTGATGAACGTTATTTCTTTGAAGAGATATTTGTAGATGGTTTTGAGAATTTTTAATATTTTTCTTTTGCCCTATAGTTATGCAGATGTCTCGTTTTTTATTGTAAATTGTCCCAATTAAGAACTTAATGCATCGTAAAAACACACTCAATTGTTAAACCAACTTTTTAATCATATGAATACTTTTAACCTCAAAACTCCTGCAACCTATGAAATTAATGTTTCGAAATTTAAACCACGTAACACTATAAAAGCTGCTGTTATGATAGCATCAGCAACTGGTGTTAAACAGTCTCTGTACATGAAATTTGCCCAATTTTTAAGTGAACATGGCTTTGTGGTTTATACTTTTGATTATGGAGGAATTGGAAATTCACTAACAAAACCATTGAAAGACTTTCATACTTCGACAAGTTTATGGGCAAAGAATGATTGTGAAACCTTGATAGAACATATCAAAACCCAATATCCGAATATCCCATTACTTGCAATTGGGCATAGTATCGGAGGTCAATTATTAGGGTTAACACCCGCTAATGCAAAAATAGATGGTATATTGCTGGTGGCAGCACAAACAGGATATTGGAAAATGTGGCCAGGACTTACAAAAATAAAAATGTGGTTCTTGTGGTTTGTACTTTCTCCTCTAGCAATTAAGCTCTACGGATTTTTTCCCGGTAAAATACTGGGATCGTGTGAAGACCTACCAAAGGGTATGTTTCTTGAGTGGCGCAAATGGTGCATGAGTCAAAATTATTTATTTGACTGTGTTGAAGGTGCTCACAATAGTTATAACCAGATAGCTTGCCCAATAGTTTCTTTTAGTGCAAAGGATGATGAGTTTGCACCTAAAAATGTTGTCGATTGGCTGAGCAATAAATTTATTAATGCTAAAGTTACCCGAACCCACCTAATTGCCAAGGAAGTCAATTTAAACTCAATTGGTCATTTTGGTTATTTCAAAAGCGACAAACAAATACTCTGGAAATTATTGTTAAATTCTTTGAAAAGATTTCTCAATGAATAGCAATTCTGACCATAAAACCAAATTAGAAAAAGCTCGAAGTTGAGTGTCAGATTTTTTACTTAATGTTCAATCAAACCCATTCATAAATATCTCATCAACTATAAAATTAGCATTCATTTCAAATGCGCCTTGGTCGTAATTTGAGTTGTCATTTGGACGTACCTTTCCATCAATGTCTAATAATGAGCCAAAAGTACAGCTGTCTAAACTTGGTGAAGTATCTGACAATCGATAATCGCCACGATTGGTACTGATAAATTGAGGATCACCAAGATTAGACCCAATACTTTGTCCGCCCGACTCTGCCATTTCGGAATTGTTACATAGACCAATAAAAGGAACAGAGTTTGCAACAAGAGGTCCAAAAGCATTTTGCTGTAATATGCTGTTTTGTACAACAATCGTGGAGCTATTATCTCCTGCTCGAATGCCTCTTACATTGTTATTAGCAATGGTTGTAGAAAGAAGATTAAATATAACATTCCCATTAATAAAAATAACCGATCTATTTATATCTGAAAGCCCATCATTCTCCACGAGAATTAAATTTTCCATAGTCACTTCTGTATCAAGCGGATTAGATAGCTCAAGTTGGATTGCAACTCCACTTACTGTAGATGAACCGAATATATTGTTAGCATTCAATGCTACACCACTTAAATTTATTCCTTCTTCATTGGTTGAACCCTTTATCATTAAACCCGCTCCAGATCTTGCTTCATTGTTTGATACCTCACTGCAATATTCATTAAACCCTAAAGTAGAAGGCAAGCATTCATCAGATAAAATTCCATACACCGATTTTATTGTTAATGAATTGTCAATGCCACCATCATAAAATATACCGCCACCACCAAAGTGACTAATATTATCATTTATTTTTGAATTGATTAGAACTAAATTTGAATTCAAGATTTTTATTCCACCCCCTCCCCCTTGGTTGAAAGTATCAAAAGCTTCATTTTGAATAATTGATGAATTTCTAATGATTAAGTCACTGTCTTCTGAATGTATCCCTCCTCCTTCAACCAAAGTAGAATTATTAGCAATGATAGATTTATCGATAATAAGGTTGCTATCAAACACATTAATCGCACCACCATTTCTCATAGAATCATTGACACTAAATTCTGACCCAGTAATATAAGCATCAAATATTCCATTTAAATTCAATGCACCTCCTCCTGTTCCATTATTGGTAATTGTTGTTGAGTTGTTCGAAAACTGTGAATTGATAATACGCACACTGTCAGCAACTGGATCTAAATCAAAAAGGGAAACACCACCGCCATTTGTAGCTCCACTGTTGCTAGAAATGATACAAGAGTCTATCAAGATTGTACCTCTACCCCCATCTTGAGAAATACCTCCACCAAAAGATGACGATGTATCAGTGAGAACATTTCCTGTAAATGTGGAATTTTTAAGTTCTACAACAGTACCGTTATTAGAAAATATATCAACCCCTCCACCACTAATCGATGCAGTATTATGTGAAATTTGAGATGAATTCGCAATAGATAAGCTTTGGCAATTGAAGCAATGAATCCCTCCTCCAAATTGGCTCGCTGCATTAAAAAGAACTCGACTATTATCAATCAACAATGGTGACGCTGTATAAATTCCCGCACCAAAGCGAGCATCATTATTCAAAATATCACTGCCATTTATAATGTTAATTGAATCGGTACTGTCAAAACTTAAAATACCACCTCCCAAAACAAATGCCGTATTAGATAAAATGATGCTTGAATCTACAATGACATGACTAGACCCAGTCAAATATAAACCCCCGCCTCCAAAATTTGAGCCGAGTTCAGTTGTTAAATTATTACTAACTGTTGCATCTTTTAGAGTTAAACTAGTATTATCCAAGTAAATACCTCCGCCATTGTTTTGTGTTGTGTTTTCTTTTACAGTGGCATCATTTATGTCTATGTTTGAATCAATAGCGAAAATCCCACCACCTGAATTGTTTGCCACATTGTTTTGTATTTGACTTGCTAGATTATTTATCACTAAACTTGAGTTTTCAGCATAAATACCACCGCCATTGTTTGATGCTGTATTGCCTCGATTTATTCCCATTAAACCAATAGAACCCTCATTTATAAGGAGTTTAGAACCATATATCGCAAGACCTCCTCCGTTTCCTGTGACAACAGTTCCACTGTAAATTGTAGAGCCATTGTTCATAACAAGGCTACTTTGATCGGCCGTATCAGAAAAGACATAGACATTGCCACCAGCAGATAAAGCTGATCCATTAATCACAACAACATTATCAAGTGTTACACTACTGCCTTCAACAACTGCCATTACACCGCCATTTATTGCAGAGGCATTTATTAATGCTATATCGCGAAAAGTCACTTTCGCTCCATTGGTTATTTTCACCAATCCCCCTATTGAATCAAAGGTTTGCCCCATCCCATCAATGATTGCAAAGACACTATCGCCAATTTCACAACCCGTTGCACCCCTGCTTGCAACAAGTGTTAAATTGATTGAAATCTCACCAATTAATTGGGTATGTGTCCCACCTTTAATGTTGATAACATCATTGGGTTGTGCAGCTGCAATAGCACCTGATATGGTGTTAAAATTACATGCGGTGCCATTTATACTGGCAATGGGTTGTCCGGCTAGTAAAGCATTAGCCCAAAAGGTAATGCTTAGTAAAAGTAAGTTGCCAATATTTATATTTATTTTCATGTCTGTGGTTTTATTTTAAGAAGTTACTCATAATTTCGACAAAATCACAGAAAAGTTTTATTTTAGTGAATACCCAAATCTCGATAATTGTACAAAGGCCTCTGTCATTCAAAGTCATCACTAAACATATGCATATAAGTAGTTTTCAGAATAAAGTCTTTATTTGTGGCTTGTTGTAATGGAGATAAGGTTATTTGATCTGCATCTAGTGGATTACATAAACCAACTGAGCAAAAATCATTACCATATTTAACATCCAATAATGCTTCCAGGCTTGAAGTGGTCAAATAATAAGCACCAACTGGTAGTCCGCGAGTGATATAATTTCCTTGCTCATCAGTAATAGATGAGCCCATAAAGACACCTTGATCGTTGTAAACATTTATGGTGATTTCTCTGAGTCCGCTATTGTTTATAAAATCAGTAACTGTACCTGTTATTATTCCGCCTTGAGTGAGGCTGAAATCAACAGCATTTGTGCCCAACAGCTTTACTGAACTTAGGGGTAACACAATGGGTGTACCCATGGTAACATCACAACCTGCTAAACAGGTAAGACCGTCATATAAGATATCAATCCAACCAATTGGTGCCGCCCCACCAATATTGCTAAATACACTGACAAAGAAGGGTAGATCTGAGCCATAACCTGTTCTGGCATAATAAGTGCCATCAGGCAATCCTGTCACTTCAAATGCACCAATAGGAACACCATTACTACCTGAGCTGGTGGTTGCCCAATTGGCAAATTCAACCATACCTGCCCCCATATCTTTATACACCAGTACGTGGACATTGGCCACAGGAGCACTGGTGGCAAGGTCTGTTACCGTACCAGAAAATGAGTTTCCAGTAGATAACGAAAAATCGATTCCTGTTGTTATTGTCTCATTTGTTACAATAATATTTGTAGCAGATAAATCACAAGCAAGGCCAGCACAATTAACAGCTGGATATTTTTGATTGACATAGGGCTGTGTCAATACACCTTGGAACATTGAACCTGTGCGTGCAGAATAGGTGCCTGCAGGCAGTGCACGGGCTGAAATATAACTGCCGTCATCCTTAATAAATGCAGAACCTACAACAGTTTCTGCACTGTTATAAAACTCAACTTGCAATCTGGCTTCACTCTGGTTTTGGACAATAGGTAAACCCGTTACAGCATCAGTTACCATCCCTGAAATCTTTCCACCTTTGTCTAATAAGAAATCAATACCAACTAAATTCTCTCCAGAACTAAGTGAAATGAGATCACCCATACTTCTATCGCAACCAGAGTAATAGCAAGGATGATTGTCGTATAGTTCTCTTTGGTAAAATTCTTGACCTAAATCACCCCCTTGAACATAATAACTACCTGGCAGCAATCCGCCAATTGTATAGGTCCCATCTGCACCTATATCGTAATTGGTCCCATACACGACTATAGAAGCAAGATTATCATTTAACTCGTTGAATAACATCACCAGTCCGTATTCAACCAAGGGATTCAAAGTATCATTGTCTACTAATGTTCCTGATATGCTCGCACCAGTATTTAGTACAAAATCAATACCGTTAATAGTATTTGCCATATTTATGTTCAGGATACTGCCAATTCCACTAATTGTTAGTTTTTGACAGCCATTACATTCAGGGCCGCCAAATATTTGTGGAATATGATTATTGTTTTCTAACGGAAATAAATAAACCCTGTAATCACCATCAGGAATACCATTCAGGGTAAATTCACCAGCTACTGTCTCAACAGTCGATTGCACTTGGTAAGTATATTCATTATTTGCGTTAGTAATTGAAACCACTACAGTATCAACCCCTTGCTTGGTTATACTGTCAATGACAGTACCAGTTATTTTACCCCCTAACTTGACTATAAAATCAATGTTGTTGATAACATCTGAATCAGTAACACTTATATAGCTACTTGTGGGAACAATACAGTTGAAGAAAGTACATACTATTGGTGCTGTTGGATTCCATAAGTATTTTAAATATTCACTTTGATTGGTGTTACTACCTGAGTTAACAACATAAACACCTTCCGGCAGTGCGTCAAACGAATAATAGCCACTTGCATTAGTTACAACCTCACTTACATATTGTTGTTCTCCAAATATAATTTCATATAGACTTACACTATAATTGACCAATGGTGTCGCCAAATCATTCTGAATATTTCCTCCAATAACAGCTGTACCAATACCCTTTATAGAAGCCTGCATTTGTTTTGCGTATATCGGGTTCTGTTTTGATTCAATAAATTCATCACTAGTTGTGTTAATCGTATTTTGGTTGGCCAATATGGTAGAACTCGTAAATAATAAAATTATCAGACGGATGTTGTTTTTGTTCATTGTTTATTTACCTTATATTAAAATATTTGTTGTTTCTTTTTAATTCGTTTTTTTTTAAGTTTTATTTTAAAATTTAAAAACAAGTCTAAAAACCCTATAAATTTCGTAAGAGGCATGGTTAATTAACTACCCATTTTTATGGAATGAATTGTTGTCCTTTTGCACGTTGAAATTGATATTCACTATAAGAGTAAAAGAAAGAAAGATAGATAGAATAATTTTGTAACAAAAAACATTATCACATTACACTTTCAATATCTTTTGAGATTTAGCTATAATGTAGTAACATCAACAGATGGACATTAACATTTCAATAAATAAGATAAGTCAAATTGCCGAAGAAAGCTTTGCTGGTTCTGGCTATGATGAGTTATTCGACAAACTCTATCCGTTTATTAAACAGCTGGCACATTATGAATTAATGAAGCTCAACCCAGGTCAACAACTTACTCCTACCGCTTTGGTTAATGAGTGTTATTTAAAATTAAAATCCGGCAAAAACCAGCGATATGACAATAAGAAACATTTTTACAATACCGTTGCGCGTTGTATGCGGTTTTTTTTAGTTGACATTGTTCGCTCTCATCATAGGCAAAAAAGAAAAGGTGAACATACAGATTTTAGTGTATCCCAAATAGAAGGGAATGATGGTATTGCCATGGAATTACTCGAATTAGATGATGCTTTAAAACAATTGGAGGAAATAAATCCAGATTTAGCGAATATAACTATGATGAGGTATTTTTCGGGCATGACTCTAGATGAAATAGCAAAAACTTATGATTGTAGCAAAAGCCATATTCATAAACAGTGGACAATAGCTCGTGCATATTTGGTTAATATTTTAGAGGAAGAAAACTAAAGAGGGTTAAACAAGATGATAGTTAAAAGCAACATGACAGTTTGGCAACAATCAACAGAAGTATTTGAAAGCTTGGTTGACTTTCCACAAGAGCAAGCCTTGTCACGTTTAAAACTTCTTGACAGTGTTTCTGATTCGGTCAAACGAAGGGTGACCAAGTTGATAAAGGCTGTTAATAAAGACAATACAGTTTTGGATGTAGTCAATTCAGGAAATGTATTTCAACAATTAAAATCCATCACCGATTTAACAGGAAAAACCATAGGCAACTACAAGGTTACAGAATTGATTGCTATTGGAGGCATGTCCTATATTTACAAGGCACATCGCATTGATTCTCAAGTACAAAAACCTGTTGCAATTAAAGTAATGTCCTTAAGTCAAACACCCGAATCACTTGCTTTATTTAACCGAGAGCAACAAACCTTATCTAAATTAAATCACCCGAACATTGTATCTTTTTTACATGGCGGGCAAACCGATGATGGTATTTATTATTTAGTGATGGAGTTTGTTGAACAAGCTATACCACTTGATGCATATATTGAGAAAAAAAATATTAACAAAACCACCATTGTGTGTATGATTAAAAAAATTGCCAATGCCATGAAGTTTGCTCATGAAAATTTAATTATTCATGGCGATCTAAAAAGTGACAATATCATTGTTGATAAAGATGGCAATATCAAAATAGTTGACTTTGGCATTTCTGCTTTCACATTCAAACATGATGCCAATAAGATAAACGCTTATACACCAGAAATCGCATCTCCTGAACAAATCAAAGGCGAAGAAGTCACCACCAAAACAGATGTATTTTCATTGGCTGCCACACTTTTACAACTTTTAGTAAAGGACAGCAAGCTGCCAGAGTTTACACCAGATACCTATGATGAGAAAGAAGATGAAAAATACGTCAAACAAGTATTGGCTAGTTCATCACTTGATATTGATCTTTGCAATATTTTAATAAAAGCTTTAAGAACCGATAGTTTTAAGCGTTATTTTACCATGTTTGATTTTGCCAAAGATTTACATAAATGGTCGCTAAATAAACCAGTATCTGCAACCAAAAGTACTCGGTTTTATTTGCTGAAAAAATTTATTATACGCAACAAGTTTTTAACGGTTGCGAGTGTAGTATTGTTAAGCTCGGTATTTGTTTCTATCATCTCATTCAAAAACTACGTGGCCAGTATAGAAAGCGAAACTCAGCGAATTAATCTTCAACTTCAAGAGACGCAACAAAAGTTAAATCAAAAGACTATCAGTAAAAAGTAAATCAAGATTTATTTTTCTTCGATAAAATACTTATCAAGACAAGCCCAGCAAACATCAATCCTGCCCCAATTCCTAAACCCCAAACACTGCCGGTTATTCCTGCAAAAATAAAAGCCACAACACAACAAGCACCATTAAACAGAGCATAAGGCAACTGCGTTTTGACATGATCAATTTGGGTACAGCCTGCACCTGTAGCAGACAATATGGTTGTATCAGATATCGGTGAACAATGATCACCAAATAAACCGCCTGAAAGCACTGCCCCAATACTCACATACATGGGCGCGTCAAATTGATGTGCCATGGGAATAATTAAAGGCAACAAAATGGCATAAGTTCCCCACGATGAGCCTGTGGCGAAAGAAATGATACCTCCGACCAAAAATGCAACCAAAGGTATAAAGGCAGGCGAGAAAGAACCATCTGCCAAAGCCACTATATAATTGGCCGCGCCAAGATCTTTGCCTATGGCCCCCAATGACCAAGCAAGGATAAGTATAATTAAAATACCAACAATCGCACTCATGCTTTTTATATATAGAGAAAACCCTTCCGCCATTGTTCTAATACCAAATTTTGCCATAAGAATAATAATTGTTATGGCGGAAAAAATATAGGCTGTGGACAATGCCGAACGAAAAGCATTGGATGGAATATTAGACATATCTGTAGGAAAACCAAGGGGCACAAGTAACCCAAACATAACCACCAACATAATTAATAATGGTAACCAGACCAATATAGGTTTTGCTTTCTTTAATATTTCTTCGTCAATGGCTTCACTTTCTTCGGTGTTTTCATCTTCTAACACAATGTCATTCAGGCGGTTAAGTTCGGCTGTCTTCATGGGCCCGAAATCGGCTTTAAGCATGGCAACCATTGGCACCATCATGACTGCCATTAATGAATAAAACTGAAAAGGAACTGCTTTGACATAAACAGAGAAAGCGTTTTCAGTTAAGCCCAGCTCTGAAAATTCTTGTGCAATTAACCCTTGAGAATACAAACCCCAGCCAATAAAAGGGATTAATACAGCCACAGGAGAAGCCGTTGAATCAATGATCCATGCCAGTTTTACACGTGATATTTTGATGCCATCGACAATGGGACGAAACAAAGGTCCAACAATCAACGGCGTACCAGAATCGGTAAAAAATAACAATGTGCCACTTGTCCATGCAGCCAATTGTGCCTTAACTCTACTGGTGATAAGCTTTATCACCATACTGGCAAAGGCAACCGCTCCTCCTGAGCGTTCCATCAATCCAACCACTCCACCAATCAGAACCATTAAAATCAAAATTCCAGTATGTGAACTACTGGTGACTTGTTTAATAATATAGTTTTCAATCAAAGTGCTCATGCCAGTAAAAGGGTTGAGGCCATGTAAAATTAATACACCTGAAAATACACCGACAAATAAACCCAAAATCACATTGCGGGTCCAAACCGCAATTATCAAAGTCAATATAACGGGAAGAATTGAAATAAACCCTAAATTTTCCACTGATTAATTCCTTACAATAATAAAGTTAAAAGAACATATTAAAGCTACTAATATGT
This sequence comes from Gammaproteobacteria bacterium, assembly GCA_024280395.1. Lineage (GTDB taxonomy): Bacteria > Pseudomonadota > Gammaproteobacteria > Xanthomonadales > Marinicellaceae > NORP309. The sequence continues at coordinate 41,674 of JAJRQG010000008.1, forward strand.
TATACAACTAAAATCAATAAAATAAGCGGATTAGGGTTGAATGTTGATAAAGCTTGTTTGAATTAAGGTATTTTGTTAAATTGAGAAAATTATAAAATTTTGTTATTTCTGGAGCGCAGAATGAACCCGTACCATTACAAAAACAATCAGCTTTGCATTGAAAATTTAGCAATTAAACAAATAGAAAAAACGGTAAAAACACCTTTTTATTGTTATTCTCAATCGACTATTCATGGTGCTTATCAGAGTTATACAAGCAACTTGCAACAACTGGATACCATGATATGTTATGCAGTAAAGGCCAATTCCAATCAAGCCATTATTAAAACCCTTGCGGATTTAGGATCGGGAGCAGATGTTGTATCAGAAGGAGAATTAAGACGCGCATTAAAAGCAGGAGTTCAAGCTCAAAAAATCGTGTACTCGGGCGTAGCAAAAACATCGCATGAAATTCAATTCGCTTTAGAAAATGAAATTTTTCAGTTCAATGTAGAGTCTGAAAATGAATTGGATTTACTCAACCAAGTAGCTTGCCAATTAAATAAAAAAGCTGCCATTGCTTTTAGAATTAATCCAGATGTAGATGCCCACACCCATGAAAAAATATCAACGGGAAAATCAGAAAATAAATTTGGCATCCCCATAAGTAAAGCAAGAGACATTTATCGCAAAGCAGCCAATCTCGAAGGAATAATAGTGCAAGGAGTGGATGTGCATATTGGTTCACAATTAACAGACTTGGCTCCTTTTCAAATGGCCTTTGATAGAATTAAATTATTGGTATTAGATTTAGAAAAAGAAAATATTTCAATAAATGTAATCGATGTGGGTGGTGGTTTAGGTGTTAATTATGAAAATCATGAAAATGTTTCATATGGAATTGAAGCCTATTGTCAAATGCTACAAAAGGCTTTTGCTGATATGAATTGCAAAATTATACTAGAACCGGGTCGATCTTTGGTCGCCAATAGTGGCCTGTTGATTTCTAAAGTCATTTATACAAAACAAGGTGAAGATCGGGACTTTTTGATTATTGATGCAGCGATGAACGATTTAATTCGTCCCAGTATGTACGATGCCTATCATGATATTTTACCTATTTCAAACAGCAACAATCAGGCCACTTATGACATTGTTGGACCGGTGTGCGAAACAGGAGATACTTTCGCCAGAAATAGAACAATACCACAAATGAACGAAGGCGATTTATTGGCCATTGCAACTGTTGGAGCTTATGGTTCAGTTATGGCATCTACTTACAACACTCGATTACAAATACCCGAGGTATTGGTTAAAGACCAGACATCCAGTATAATCAAGGCAAGAACAGATTATGAAACATTAATCAACCAGGACAGTTTAGCTTCATGGCAATAATCAATCAAACAGAACAAATACGTAGATTTTTAATATTGGGCGCTGGCTTCGTGGCAGAACCCGCCGTTGAATATTTGAATCGACAGGCAAATAATCAAATCACAATAGCCGGCTACACATTGGATGAAGCCCAAGGGTTGGCCACTAAATTTGAATCGGTGAAAGCCCTACAAATCAATGTTGCTAACAAACAGCAATTGCTTGATACCATCGGTGGATTTGATGTGATTGTGAGCCTTGTCCCTGCGCCTTTTCATTTGTTGATTGCTAAAGTTTGTATTGAACTGAAAGTCAATATGGTGACGGCCAGTTATCAAACACCAGAAATGAAGGCATTATCCAATGATGCCGAACAAGCTGGCATTTGTATCATGAATGAAATAGGTCTTGACCCAGGTATCGACCACTTAGCAGCGATGGAAATCATTGATAAAGCCCATGGTAAAGGTCATGAAATAGAGTCATTTGTATCGTGGTGCGGAGGCATTCCTGCACCTGATGACAATGACAATCCCTTGGGTTATAAATTTTCTTGGGAACCCCGTGGTGCCATTATGGTATTGCGCAATGATGCAACCTATCAACAGAATGATAAAGTTGTTAAGGTTAAAGGTGAAAATTTAATGGCATGGAGTACACCCATTGAAATTACTGGCTTGGACTTCGAGTGTTACCCCAACAGAGAGTCCACTTCCTATAAAAGCATTTATGGCATTGAAAATATAAAAGACATTATTCGTGGAACCTTGAGATACGAGGGATTCTGTCACATCATGCAATCATTTAAAGATTTGGGCTTAATGGAAACTGATTTTGGCAGTGTGAATGAAGAGATAACTTGGAAAAATTATGTTCTGAGATTAAATAATACCGATGATTTATCTAAGTTACAAACAAATATGAGCCCAAAAGCATGGGATGCTATCAATTGGGTGGGTTGTTTTTCTGATGAATTAATGGCATCTAAAAAAGATTGCAGCATTGATGTATTGTGCGAATTATTCCTGAAAAAATTATCCTATAAACCTCAAGAAAAGGATATGGTAGTCTTGCTGCATAAATTTATTATGAAAAAACCTGATGGCAGTCGTTATTACATTTCATCGTTACTAAAAGCAATTGGTGACCCAAATGGCTATAGTGCCATGGCAAAGACTGTAGGTTATCCAGTGGCAATGTCTGCACAATTGATAGCCGATGGCAAGATTAAAACCAGAGGGTTGTTATTGCCAGTAACCCAAGAAATATATCAACCAATACTGAAACTATTGGAGATTGAAGGCATCGAATTTATTGAAACACACATGACGAATAAAGAAATGTCAGTAGATATTTTCCTCACCGAATTGAATTAAAATTCTTAATCTTTAATAATGCAATTTATCACAACGGTTTATCTGTTCTCACACCACAAAAAAAGGCGCGTTAAATCGCGCCTTTGTATTAAAAATAAAATTAATTAATAATTAGGCTTAATTTCACCCGATTTAATTTTCTCCATAAACGATTTCAACTCACGTTTAACCACAGGAGCCAACAAATACAAGCCAATTATATTGGGTAAAGCCATTGCAAATAACATTGCATCTGAGAAACTGAGAACAGCGCCTAGATTAACGGCTGATCCCACAACAATAAAGATCAAGAATAAAACCTTATAAGAGTTCTCTTGAATAGTACCGTGGCCAAACAAATATGTCCAAGCTCTCATTCCATAATACGACCATGAAATCATGGTTGAAAAGGCAAATAGAACAGCAGCAAAGGTTAATACCCAAGGGAACCAAGAAATACCCGTTTCAAAAGCAGATGAAGTTAATGCAATACCCGTTAATCCTTCACCGCCAGCACCAACGCCTACACCTTCAACACCTGAAATAATAATAACCAAAGCAGTCATAGTACATACAACTACAGTATCAATAAAAGGCTCATACAAGGCAACCAAACCTTCAGTTACTGGGTGGTTGGTTTTTACTGCAGAATGGGCTATAGATGCCGAACCAATACCAGCTTCATTTGAGAATCCAGCTCTTTGGAAACCAACAATCAAAACACCAACTAAGCCGCCAAGACCAGCATCTGCATTGAATGCACCGTTAAATATCAAACTAAATGCATGACCAATATTTTCATAATTAACAGCAATAATAAATAAACAAGTTGCCATATAAAGAACGCCCATAAAAGGGACCAGTTTAGACGTTACTTTTACAATACTTTTAATGCCGCCCAAAATTGAAACTGCCACAAATATAGCAACAATGACGCCAAATACCCAGCCATGTAAATCAAAAAAACTACCTGCCCCACCAGTCATAACAATCACCTGTTCTAGCGATTGGTTGACTTGATACATGTTTCCACCACCCCAGGACGCACCGATACACATAATAGCAAAGAAGATTGCTAGGCCTTTACCTAAACCACCCATGCCTCTTTCTGCAAACCCTTTCTGCAAATATCGCATAGGCCCACCATGAGCTGTTCCATCTGGATGAATATCTCTATACTTTACACCTAAGGTACATTCAACAAACTTCGATGACATGCCAATGAACCCAGCTACTATCATCCAAAATGTAGCACCTGCTCCACCCAAACTAACCGCTGTTGCAACTCCTGCAATATTTCCTAGGCCAACCGTTCCAGAAACCGCTGTTGCTAAGGCTTGAAAATGTGTTACTTCTCCTGGAGCATCTGGTTCATCGTATCTGCCTCTGATTAAATCATAACCCAATCTGAAAGAACGTAAGTTGATGAATTTAAAATAAAGAGTGAAAAAAGTTGCAGCAACAATTAACCATGCAAGAATGAATGGTATTGTTTGATCTGTAAATGGGATAGGAATACCATAAAATATATATTTGAAAACAAAATCTGATATGGGTTGAACAAAATCATTGATCGCTTCATCAACACTGGCGAGGCTTAAAAAAGGCAGCAACAACAAAGTTATTGCCAAAAGAATACGTTTATTCATAGATTATTTTCCCAGACGTTTATTTTTTATTGCGCTAGATTGTACTCTATTTAATGAACAATTGATAATTGAAAATAGGAAATTAGAAATTGACACACAGCATCGCTGCATAAACTAACCGATCAAATGATGATGGGGAATATAAAAATTATCAATTCATTAGCTACCCCAGCCCTAAGTGGTTATGCTTCTTCCCTTTTTTATTTTAACTGGTCTTTGATTGTGAAATTCCATCTAGAATTTTGTATTTATAGTCTTACTTAAGATAAAAAATGGTTTTTGGTGTGGTCAATATCACCCTCCGTGTTGAATCATCAATCATTACTGCATAAATGCTGTGCTCACCACTTTCCACATCTGCAATGAGTTGAGATTTTGACTTAACCTTGCCATGTGGCAAGTCATCAACATAGAATTTAATGCGGTAATTTTTTGGCATGTCACCTTCAATATTGACGCTGGCTACTACATTTCCTTTGGTACCCGACAAAGTCGCTTTATTGGCTGGAGTGACCATCACAAAGTTGTCAAATTCATTTTCTGCTTGCTTCTCTTTGTGCGTTTCCCTTCTTCTATTTGGAGCAGAGTCAAATTGTTTTGTTGATATTTCAACAATGGATTTTAGTTCTCCTTCCTTGACACCTGAAGAAGGCGTGTTGTCACTGAAGTGAACATTGCCAATCTCATCGGTGTATTTATAAATTTTTGTTTGGGCTTCAATAGAAAAGGCAAAGCCCAAACTTAAAACCAGTGCTAATATTTTAATCATCCCAAATCCCGATATAGAAACACATTTTAGAGTGCGAGTACTTGATGTGCATAAGGAATCAGTAAAAACTAAATACACCTCATTGGTGATAAGGTTTTTTTCTGGTTTCTTAGGTGCATTAAGGGCTCGTGCTATCACTGTGTTTTCTATATCGGAATTTAGGGTCATGTTAATCAGAGAATAATAAACTTTCTCTGTTATACAATTTTATTGCCACAAGTGCAAGTATCAAGCCAATTAATAACGACCCTACAATTGCTGCAATGATAGAAACAACTTCAACTTGCTCACCACGCATAATTTGATTGATGATTAAATTTTGACTTAAAATAGGTGTTGCCATCATCCAAAGCTTCTCTTTAACAGGTAAAATCATTAATGCAATACTGGGAATCATGGGAACAATAATTAACAGTCCTACGTAGGTTTGCGCCTCTTTAAATGATTTGCTAAATGTTGCGATTATGGTTTGCAATGAAGCTGCCATAATGGCTAATGGCGCTAAGATGATGGTCATTATCGAGAGGGTTTTAAAACCTAAATCAACGGACATCCCCATTTTTTCTAATGGCATAAATGGCATGGCCAGTTTAAATGTAATTAAGGTGAGTATCATCGTCATTAAACCAAAAGAAATGGTTGCAAATAATTTACCCAATAACAAATGTGAACGCTTAATTGGATTTAATAGTAAAGCTTCTAATGAGTTGCGTTCTTTTTCACCTGCCATGGTGTCAATGGCTAAATACATGCTGCCCATAAATAGGCCGAGTATTAATGCGTAAGGTAAAAATGCAAGCAACCTGGCTCCCTTTGATTGTGATGTAGAAACATCATGTTTTTCTACAACTATGGCCTTAAGTAATAATGGGCTTATACCACGTAATTGTAGTCTGGACATGCCAATGGTGTTTGAATATTCACTGATAAGAGCTTTGATTCGTCTTTGTGTGACATTGGTTGTGCCTTTTGCTGTGGCATCATAATAGATTTCAATTTTGGCAGGAATACCACTAGAGAAATTTTCATAGAAATCCTCAGGGATGATGATAACAGCTTCCTCATCTTTGTTTTCTATGGCTTTTGTTGCATCTCCACTGAATTCATTGATTTTAACGCCTTTGGATTTAACAAAGCTAATAAAACTTTTGGCATTGTCTGCGCCTTGAATTGCTATTTCTAATTGAGATTCTTGTTTGTCTTTTGCCATATTAACTGTAAAATTAATCATGAATACAAACAAAACAGGCATAAATACGGCACCCATAAATATTGAAGATAACAATGATTTTTTGTCTCTTACATTGTCTGTTATTTCTTTAAACATGACAGTTTTGATTTGTTGCATTTGCTTATTCATGGCCTTCTCCATTGGTAACAATATGCACAAAGGCATCTTCTAAATTTTCCTTACCAGTTTGTTGTTTTAATTCACTTTCTGAACCTGAAGCACAGATTATGCCATCATTGACAATTAAAATTTCATCACTTACTGCTGCTACTTCTTGCATCACATGTGAGGAAAATAAAATACACTTGCCGCGTTCCTTTTCTTTCATAAGGAAAGCTCGAACACCCCGTGTACTCATCACATCCAAGCCATTTGTTGGCTCATCTAAAATGATATTCTGAGGATCGTGAACCAGGGCGCGGGCGATGGCTACTTTGACTCGTTGGCCTTGGGAAAAGCCATCGGTTTTGCGATCAATGAAATCTTCCATGCGTAAATCTGCAACCAGTGAATCGGTTCTAGATTTAATTTTTTCATCAGTCATGCCATGTAGTTTACCAAAATACTCTATATTTTCACGCGCGCTTAACCTTTTGTATAAGCCGCGTGTATCGGGTAAGACGCCTAATAGCTTTCTGGCTCTTTCAGGTTCTTTTTTTGGATCGATGCCATCAATAAGAATTTCTCCTGATTCTGGTGTGATCAATGAGTAAATCATTCTTAAGCTGGTTGTTTTTCCTGCACCATTGGCGCCAAGTAAAGCTGTTACCTGTGAATCGGGTGCGGTGAATGTAACTTCTTTAACGGCTTGAACTTCACCAAAATTTTTGCTAATTGATTTTACTTCTATCATTGTTCTGGCCCCATCATGTTAATAAAGAAAGGTGTGTAATCAAAATCGTTCATGCATTCAATATCGAGTTCTTGTTCTGGATCCTGGATGAAGTCAGTAATAATATCTGGCATGCAACCCAAGGGAAACACGTTGTGTCCTTGACCTTTAGCAATCAAATGTTGCGAATTGGAAAGAGTTTGCATGGTTAACTCTGCAAAACTAGGCGGTGTTACTGGGTCTAATTCTCCTGATAACAACAGTACAGGCAAGTCTGAAATCACAGGGTCTTTAAAACTGGAATCAACCGTACCGTGTGGCCAAGCTGCACAATTGTCTTTGGTGTTTTTTATAAAATCACCAAACAAATTATTCTCATTAAGCGTGTATTCACTGTAAAAAGGCATGTCTTCTGCACACAGTATCGACATTTCGACATTGCTCATGCTTTCTGACAATAAACTTCCAATCATATTAGATTGCGAAGCGATCACTTCCGGTTGCCCATGGTTGGCTTTGGCAATCATCAATGGAATTAAGTTCATGGTATTGGCTGAATAAGCAAACAACCTCAATGCTATAGCGACATTTTCTTTGTTTAAAGTCATTTCTTCAAACTCACCTGTAGAAAAGTTTTGCAACCTTATTTTGGGCTTTTCTGTATCCACTTTTTCAAGCAATTGCCACATCTGCTGCTCTACATCTCCAAATGCTTCATGACAAGCAGGTTGATTTTTACATTGTTCAAATTGTAACCTTAAAGCATTAACCAAATTTTTCTCATGGCTTTGAGGCATGGCTTCTTGTTGTGGCATCACACCGTCTAAAATTACTGAGCGAATTGAATCAGGAAATAGCTTCATATAGGTCAAGGCTTTTCGTGTACCATAAGAAATACCCAGTAAATTCCACTTTTCAATTTTTAAGGCTTTGCGTACTTCTTCTAAATCTTTAATCGATTCTGTGGTTGTATAATAACGGGTATCTGCATCAAGTTTTGCAACACATTTTTTTATTTCGGCTGGTATTAGATTGATGTCAGCCAATATGGCCAATTGAGTTTCTTCATCAAACTCACACTTTAAAGGGTTGGACTTACCTGTACCCCTTTGATCCACTAATACCACATCTCGCGTTTTTAAAATGTCACGAAAGGCAGAAGATGCCATAGGGTAAGACTCAACAGCAGACTGCCCTGGACCACCGGCCAACATAATAATGGGATCATTGAGTTTTTTTGTTGATTTTGATCTGACAATGGCAATATTTAAATCAATCATCCTAGATGGATTTTGTCTGTTCTCTGCAACAGAAAAATGGCCGCATTCGGCTTTAATTTTACCCCCTTTATCACTACCTATTCTGCATTCTTTGAGTTCAATTGCATTAACATTTAAACTCAATATTGTAAATCCAGCTATTAAGCTTAGGTTTTTAAATTTCATAATACCCCTTTGTTCTTATTTAATATTGAGTATTATGCCTAAATTCAAGAAACTATGAAGTGCTAAAAGTCATGTTAGTCTGATTCATGGTATTATGAAATGAAATTTTCACTGGGAGCTTGTCCGAGAATAATTTGCGCATTTCATGTATGGTATTTCTTATTGACTTTTAACGTTAACCTCTCCATTTGAATTGCATCATTTACTCAGCGGTAATATTATATTGACCCTTTCTATGAAGAAAAAAATAATTGTCATTGGTGCAGGTGTTATTGGAGCTACTTCTGCTTTGGCTTTGCAACGTGATGGACACGAAGTCTTACTGATTGATAGAGATGCACCTTGTTCTGGTGCTTCTTTTGGCAATGCAGGTGGCATAGTTAATGGCTCCTGCGTACCCACTGCTATGCCGGGCATTTTAAAAAATGTTATGGGCATGATTGGCCAACCCCTTTCGCCTCTTTCTATACGACCTGCCTATCTGCATAAAATTTCACCATGGCTCATGCGTTTTATTTGGCAGAGTCGACTATCGACTGTACAACAAAATGCCATCTATTTACAAAGTCTTTCTCATGATGCTGTTGCCAGTTGGAAAAAGTTGACTGCTAACACTCCTCTAAGTTGCTTGTTACGTGATACTGGGTGGTTGAAAGTATATGAATCAGACAATGCTTTTAACAATACCAGGAATGCATTAAACTTACATGACCAAGTGGGCAGTGCTTATGAAATACTCTCTGCTGGACAAATTAAAGATTTAGAGCCCAATTTAGCACCTATTTTCAAACATGGATTTTATCAAAAAGACAGTATAAGTGTTACCGATCCTGAAAAACTGGTTCTTGGTTTAGTTGACTTATTTACAAAAAATGGAGGTTCCTACAAACAATTTCCGGTCAGTGAAATTACAACCAACGAACATTCAGTTACATTAAAAGGGTCTAGTGGTTACTTAACAGCTGATAAAGTTGTGTTGGCAGCAGGTGCATGGTCAAAGTCTTTGGCTAAACAGCTGGGTGATATTGTTCCTTTAGATACAGAGCGAGGATACCATCTTATGTTTCCTGAATCTACAGGCTCTCTACTTAAACGTCCCGTTCTTAATGGCGAAAATTCATTTGTCTTAGCTCCTATGAACAAAGGGATGCGCATGACCAGTCAAGTTGAATTTGCCGGTTTAATAGCCAAACCTAATTATAGCCGGGTAAGAAGCTTAATTCCTTGTGCTAAACGCATGTTACCAAAAATTGACACACATGAAGAGTCCGTCTGGATGGGTTGTCGCCCGTCATTGCCTGATTCTTTGCCTGTGATTGGCTTCTCTCAGCAATCTAATCATGTTCTGTATGCCTTTGGACACCAACATTTAGGAATGACATTAGGTGCAACGACTGCTTATATTGTATCTGACTTATTGGGCAATAGAGAGGCCAATATATCAATCTTTCCTTACCAAGCAACTAGATTTTAATAGTGAATGCTTCTTTTTTTTTCCTTTTGGGTGGAGAAACATATTTTTCACGGCGAATTTGTGGCACTGGCAGTCCCTTTTCTTTTAATAGATTAAATGCACCATCTACCATTTCAGGATTGCCACACAAATAAACCACATCATTGTCTAAATCAAATTCAACTGTTTTCAAGTAAGTTTGTACATGACCATTTAAATCCAAATCAGATGGACATTGGAGGCACTCTCTACTCAAACAAGAGATATAATGATAACCTTCAGTCTTGGCATTTTCTCGAAACTCATCTTCATACAACAATCCAGACTGGTCCCTTGCTCCCATGGCGATATAAACCTCTGCCCCTTGTTTAATCCGTTTCATCAATTCATTTTGCATAGCTCTATAAGGGGTAACGCCTGTTCCTGTGGCGACCAGAAAATACCTTTTCCACATTTTATCAGTCAAACAAAAGCGACCATAAGGTGCGGATGCTTGAATAACCTCACCAATTTTCATACTAGAAAGGCCAACAGTTGCTAAGCCTCCTTTAACCCAAGAAACAGCCAATTCAATCGTTTTGATATCATCTTCACAAGAATTTAAAATATTGGCCACAGAATAACTGCGAAAAACTTCCTCTCCATCTTGTTGAAACAACAAGCGAATAAACTGTCCAGCAATCAAAGTCAATTTTTGCTCGTTAAGGATGTCAAATTTAAAATGAACAGTATTGTCATTCATGTCTTTTGTTTCTATCAATTTTAAGTCGAAATTATTTTGCATGGTGGTTCTAGAATAAAAAGAGGCATATTACTGTAAATAATTAAATTACACTAGGGCGAAGTCTAAGAATAGCCAATCTAAACACAATAAGCAGGCTTAATAAACCCAGGTATTGTCCAAATATTAAGAAATATGATTATAATGTTATTTTTCAGTCGTAATTAAAAATGATTCAAATACTAAAAATATCATTGTTGTGCCTGTGTGTTTTTACAACGGTTACCTGTCAATCCAAACAAAAAGAATTTTTGCCAGAGTTTACTCATATTGATTTGCTCATCACAAATGGCAAGGTCTTGGATGGATTGGGTAACCAGGCGGTATTGGCAGACATAGTGGTAGTAGGCGATAAGATTGTTTTTATTGGTAAAACCTTATTTAGTGCAGATGATTTAAACAACAGAGTGGTTACTATTATTGACGCCAAAGAGCGGATTGTTTCCCCTAGCTTTATTGATCTACATGCGCATGGTAGTCCATTGAAAACACCCGGATTTGAAAATTTTCTTGCCATGGGAGTCACCACAACAACATTGGGGCAAGATGGAGAAAGCCCAAAAGTTAAAAATTTAAGCAATTGGCTGGCCAAAGTTGAAAAAAATGGCATTGCCCTGAATCTTGCGATGTTTGTCGGTCATGGAACTTTACGGGAGTTAACAGGAATCAATCGAACTAAAATGCCAAGTCCAGATGCTTTATCTAACATGTTACAACTGTTAGATAAAACTCTTAAATACACTTTCGGCATGAGTACTGGGCTAGAATATAATCCTGGATTATACGCTCAAGAAGCAGAACTGACAGCTTTAGCCAAAGTAGTGGGCAATAATAATCGTTTGATTATGAGTCATATGCGCAATGAAGACAGTGATCAGTTGGCAGCTTCAATTAAGGAATTAGCATTGCAAGGTCAATATGCCAAAGTTCACATTGCCCATATTAAATCTGTATATGGAAAAGGCGCAGCCGAAGGTGAACAAATTTTACAGATATTAAACGATGCACGAAAATCAGGAATAGAAATTTCGGCAGATATTTACCCCTATAATGCCAGTTTTACAGGCATTAGTTTATTGTTCCCTATTTGGGCAAAAACCACTGAACAATTTGAATTGGCTTTAATTGACAGAAGGGCAGAATTAGAAGATTTCTTACGCAAAAAAATCACCAAAAGGAATGGCCCGCAAGCCACTTTATTAGGCACTCCTCCGTATACGGGCAAAACACTGGCGGATTTGGCCGATGAAATGAATATGCCATTCGAGCAAGTGCTTATCCAATTGGGCCCAAAGGGTGCCTCTGGCGCCTATTTCATCATGGATGATGCGCTGCAATCTCGATTGTTGATTGATCCAAAAATTTCCATATCATCAGATGGGCGTTTAGAAGGATTTCACCCCAGAGGTCACGGTGCTTTTGCAAAGATTATTGAACAGTATGTCAAGCAACGTCAAGTACTGTCTTTACCGGAAGCTGTACGAAAAATGACTTCACAATCGGCTCAAATATTAGGTATAAATGACAGGGGTGTTCTTCAAGTCGGTAAAAAGGCAGATATTATTGTCTTTGACCCCAGTATGGTTAAAGCCATGGCCAGTTATCCAGAGCCTCATCAGCTAGCCCAAGGCTTTGATACTATTATAGTCAATGGTAAAGTTGCCAGGCGCGAAGGAAAAATGTCTGAAAGTTATTTTGGCAAGGTGCTTAAGCCAAATTAATCTCTAAACTTACTTCTACAAATTTCGTAACTGCTCACACCCGCCGTCATTACCACGAAGACGCTACAATTGTGTATGAGGTGCACGTTGTCTATACGCCCACATGGATGTGGGAAAGTATCATGGTTGATACGCATAATTAGTGCCTGACCGAGAAAGAAGTAATCTACTGCGGAAAAGCTGGATTTGACCAAAACTTTCCATTATTCTCATCAAATAGCGAGCTATTCTCTTCAAATAATGAAATATTTTGCTTCAAACCAGGCTTTCCCTCGCTACGATTCCTTTCTAGGTCAAGCACTAAATAGCCAACAGCGGGGCACTGCTTTTTGGTTTAGGAATTTAAAAGCTGATTTCTAGCTTTCTTTTTTTAGTGAGGATTTGGTATAATCAAGGTAAAGAAAACTAACCATTATCACAGTAGAAATAACAGAAGTTACAATTAAAATTAATATGAAATTTTGCCAGCCACCGTCTTTGTTTGCCACTTCGCCACCAACAAAATCAAATATCATTGCGCCAAAGTATGCAAGAGCATCAATTAAACCAACTAAAAGCCCGCAGTGCTTGCCGCCAAAATTAATCGAAAAAACACTCATCGGTATATAATAGGAGGGTGAAATGGCTAAACCAAATAAAAATATCAATACAATAGTCAATACCAATTCTAAATCAGCATTCCATTCAATAGTGCCTAAAAAATAAAGGCTTAACAAGCAAAGAATCGCAACCACAAGTGTTGCACCAAAAACGAAGATGACATTCTTACTGGATAAACGGTCATAAATAAATCCAGCAGAAAATACCGCTACTAGACAACCCAAAGGAAATGCTGCAGAGGCCATGCCAGCCTGAGCTGGCGCTAGGCTAAATGTCTGGCTAAGATAAATAGGTATAAATACCTGAAATTCAAACAAAACTGCTAGCGATGAAATACCAAGACTAATCAGCCAAAACCGTGGACTTTTAATAAACACCAGAATAGCACCTAGAGCACCAACACCATTGAGTGGATGACTTTTAAACCAAGCTGATAATTCGTCTACCGTTTGTTCTGATTCATCGGATAGCTCACCAGTTTCTTGCCAAGAATTTTTTAAATATCTTGGTAGTATAATCGC
>JAJRQG010000150.1 GCA_024280395.1 Gammaproteobacteria bacterium
ATATGTACCGTTAAACGACTAACCGTATGACTTGATATTCTCTGTTGGCTCATAAGCACATTTTAGCACAGCTAAAATGTGTATCAGCTAAAGCCTTGCACTAAAAGTGCATAGTTTTAACTAGCGTGTTGGGACAATAAATGGCTAACAATCAACGATTTTTAAATATTTATCACTCAATTTCCTTTTGATACCTCGTCTAGTACGATTTTTACCGCTTTAATTTGGTATTTTTTAGCATCATCTCTTGGCTTACCACTGATGGGTATTCTTATAAAAAAAATAACAACGAAAGGTAAGTTATTTATTTAGTTAGTAAATCAACCCGTATTGGTGTTTCAAAGAAAACCCCTTTTTCAGTCATGTGCTGCATAAACTTGCCTTTGACTTCTTGCGTTAATTTCGGGGATAATTTGTGATCACTGTGAGTGACGTTAATTATTAATTCTTCAAATTCAGAAAAACTGGGATAATTTCTAGGTGTATTGAAAAATATTTGCTTAATTAATTTCAACTGACCTTTTTCCACAGTCTCAACAATAACATCGAAGGCTGCTTTTCTGACTTTTTCTTCATCATGAAACAAACGCAATATTTCATTAAAATCACCTGAAAATACAGGTTCTGAAATATAAGCTACTCCCGCTGGTTTCAATACACGAGATATTTCTTTCATGGCATCTTGCATTAATTCTAATGGCACATGGTGCAATGATTTGAACAAAAGAATAACATCAAAACTGTTGTCATCGAAAGGCAAAGATTGAGACCCTGCAAATACAAATTGTACATTAGGCAAATCATCAATCTTAAGGTTTTTTTGGTGTTGAATCTTATCCACTTCGGTAGCGGTTATTCGTCTATCTTTGCCACTTTCAGCAATTTTTCTGGTGATTTTTGCAGCCCCACAACCCAACTCAAGAATATTTTTATTATCAAAATCAATGACCTGATTAAGAATTTCTGACTCATCACATGTTGTATTAATACTTGTATTTGAAATAATCATAGATTTATAGGGTTTTAAAGTTCAATTATAACGAAACAGAAAATTTATTCTACATACAACGCATTAAAAATCGAGCCTAAACATTTTCAATTTAATTTTACTATCCCGCTTCCATACCAAACTTCACCAAAATCTGTTTAGCTGCATCGCGTCCTTGAGTAATAGCGGTAACCACCAGGTCAGCGCCACTGACCATATCACCACCAGCATAAATTTCTGGATTGCTCGTTTGGAGGTCTGGTTGGGTTTTAATCAACCCCGTTTCTGTGGTATTGATTTGTGCATCATTTAACCATGTAGCTGGATTGGCTCTAAATCCGAATGCCAAAATGACTTTATCACACGACAAAACCACCTTTTGGTCTTTGTGTTTCAACTCATCAAAATCTGTGCGTTCAAAGGCCACTCCATCTATTTTTATCTCGGCAGGTTGTAGGTTGAAAATAAACTTAACTCCTTCTTCCATGGCATTTTGTACTTCAGTACGTGAACCTGGCATGGAAGCTTTGTCTTTTCGATATACACAGGTGACCGATTGGGCTTGTTGACGTACTGCCGAACGCACACAGTCCATGGCGGTATCACCACCACCCAAGACAATAACCTCTTGACCCTTGAGGTCAACATAATCGAAATCAGCCATTTGGAAGGATTGTTGTTGATTGACATTGCCAATCAAATAATCCAAAGATTGTATAACATGGTCTAACTCTTTTCCTTTGAGGTTGCCATCAACGGGTTTATAAGTCCCCATGCCCAAAAATACGCTGTCGTAATCTTTTTGCAATTCTTCTATAACGACATCTTTGCCAATTTCAGTATTGAGTTTAAATACCACACCAATATCTTCCAGAAATTGTCGGCGTTTGACCAATATTTCTTTTTCTAATTTAAAACCAGGGATTCCAAATGTAAGCAAACCGCCAATTTCAGGATATTTATCATATACCACTGCTTTGACACCATTGCGCACCAACAACTCAGCACAACCCAACCCTGCTGGACCTGCGCCGACAATGGCAACTTTTTTATTGCTGGATTTAACCAAGGATAAATCGGGGCGCCATCCATCTTTTATGGCGCGATCGGCAATGGTTTTTTCAATAGCGCCGATTGTGACTGCGCCAAATCCAATATTTAGGGTGCAAGCTTGCTCACACAATCGGTCTTGTGGGCACACTCTGCCACATATTTCTGGTAAGGGATTTGTGGCATGCATCAATGCTGCTGCCTTTTCAAATTGATTGTTGCTGACCATTTCCAACCAATCAGGAATATAATTGTGCAGTGGGCACTTCCATTCACAATAGGGATTGCCACAATCTAGGCAGCGGTCTGCTTGTACTTTTAAATTGTCATCGTTGTTTTTAAAATATATTTCATTAAAATCACCCAATCGAGCTTGTGACTCTCTTTTATTGGCCAATTGTCGGTCTTGTTTTAAAAAGCTCAAGTTGTTGCCAGCAATGAATTTGTCACTCATGAGGCGTTCCTGACTTTTATGGGCAAGGGCTTTTCTAAAGTTAAAGGCGATGCTTTTTTGGGCACAACTACTTTAAACGCATCAATATAATTTTCAAAATTATTGTTTAATTTACTGGCCCAACGGCTGCCCGTTTTATCAATGTGTTTTTCAATTAATAATTTTAACTCGTTGGCCAAATCGTCGTTTTCTTGTTCAGCGATATCGATAATTTCAACCGTTTCATCATTGATCTGTTGTTGCAAAATATCAAAATCATCAAACACAAAGGCTTTACCACCGGTCATTCCTGCACCAAAATTTTCACCCACAGGCCCCAAAACTACGACCGTACCACCGGTCATATACTCACACCCGTGATCTCCTACTCCTTCAACTACGGTGGTTACTCCAGAATTTCTAACCGCAAATCGTTCGCCAGCCTGGCCTGCAGCAAATAATTCACCGCCAGTTGCACCATACAAACAGGTGTTGCCAATAATAGCCGAACGACTGGGTATATAACTGATATTTTGGGATGGAAACACGCTGATACACCCGCCACTCATGCCTTTTCCGACATAATCATTGGCATCGCCTTGTAGATTTAATTCAACGCCTTGAAAATTCCAGACACCAAAACTTTGCCCTGCGATGCCTTCAAAATTCAAAGACAATTGATGATTTTCTTTGTGGTGATGTTTTGCCAGGTATCCTGAAATTGTAGCACCCACAGAACGGTCGTAATTATTGATTTTGTAGCTCTGGGTCAGTGTTGTATGTTTATTGCAGACTTTAAAATCATCCAATATTCTCTGATTCAATACTCCCTTATCAAAAGGATTATTGCGCATACCTTTATAATGTGCAGCTCCGGTTTTTGGGCGCTTGGCAGCATTTAAAATTTTTGATAAATCTAGGTTCTCGTGTTTACTGGTTGTTCCATTTAACAATTGCAATAAATCTGTTCGACCAATTAAATTATCTAGGCTTTCAACTCCCAAGTTGATTAGCCAATGCCTGACTTCATTGGCCACAAATTCAAAATAGAGAATCACTTTTTCGGGCAAACCTGTGAAATGTTTATCACGCAATGTTTTGTTTTGAGTAGCAATGCCTGTTGCACAATTGTTTAAATGACAAATACGCAAGTATTTACAACCCAGAGCCACCATCGGCCCTGTACCAAAACCAAAACTATCAGCTCCCAATATGGCACCTTTGATTACATCTAAGCCTGTTTTTAATCCACCATCCACTTGCAAACAAATTTTATCGCGTAAGTTGTTTTCTATTAATGCTTGATGGGTTTCTGCCAAACCCAATTCCCAAGGATTGCCGGCATATTTAACCGAAGTTAATGGGCTAGCACCCGTTCCGCCATCATGACCGGCAATGGTAATCATATCGGCATTGGCCTTTGCCACACCTGCGGCAATGGTTCCCACTCCAGGACCTGAGACCAGTTTGACTGAAATTAAGGCATCGGGGTTGACTTGTTTTAAATCGAAAATTAACTGGGACAAATCTTCGATTGAATAAATATCGTGGTGTGGTGGTGGTGAGATTAAAGTTGTGCCTGGAATGGCATTGCGCAATTTGGCAATTTCTACCGTGACTTTTTTTCCTGGTAGTTGTCCACCTTCTCCGGGTTTTGCCCCTTGGGCAACTTTGATTTGCAATACTTCTGCATTCACCAAATAACGTGCATTCACCCCAAAACGTCCAGAGGCAACTTGTTTTATTTTTGAGTTTCTGTCTGTATTAAAGCGCTTGGTGTCCTCTCCTCCTTCTCCAGAGTTTGATCGGCCACCTATGTGATTCATGGCAATGGCCAATGATTCATGAGCCTCAGGGCTCAATGCACCAATAGACATGGCTGCAGAATCAAAACGTTTTAATATTTTGGTCGTGGGTTCAACCAATGATTCATTTATAGGCTCTTTGGCCAATTTTAATTGCATCAAATCTCGTAAGGTTGCCACTTGGCGATTATTCACAGCACGGGAAAATTGATCATAATCGGCTTGTTCACCACTGTTGACTGCTTGTTGTAAGAGACTGACGACGTCTGGATTGTAACAGTGGTATTCTCCACCATGTACATATTTGAATTGACCACCGCGTTGCATATCAACCTGACCACGCCATGCTCGGTTGTGGCATTTTAACGCATCATTGTGCAAATCCTCAAATGTCGCTCCACCAATGCGTGACTCTAATTGACCAAAGCATAAGTCCATAACCGTTTGGTGAATGCCAAGGATTTCAAATAAACGAGAATTTCGATAACTGCCAATGGTTGAAATGCCCATTTTGGATAAGATTTTTAACAAACCCTTCTCCAAACTTTTGAAATAATTTTCTCTGGCAGTAATTAAGCCATCTTTTAAACTGCCTTCAAGCGACAATTGATTGATAGTCTGCATAGCCAAATAAGGGTAAATCGCTGTTGCACCCAAGCCAATTAGGACCGCAAAATGATGCGCGTCGCGTGCTGTTGCTGTTTCAACAATAATATTAACATTTAAACGCAATCCTTCATCAATCATACGCGAGTTGACCGCGCCTACTGCCAATGCAGCATGAATCGGCAAAGTGGTTTCGTTAATATCTCTATCAGTTAATTTCAAAATCACACAACCCTTATTGACCAAATCTACCGCATCATCACAAAGTTTTTTGATGGCTTTTTCCAGAGATTCATAAATAGGATAATTAATAGACAGTGCTTGATATTGATAATATTTTTGGTCCAAGGCTTTGATTTGCTGTAGTTTGGCGAAATTGATAATGGGCTGTGAAATAATTGCCCTATATGCCAAACCATTGGTTTCTTGAAATAAATTGTGCTCTCGGCCAAAACAGGTTTCCAAGGACATCACCGATTTTTCTCGCAATGAGTCAATCGGTGGATTGGTTACTTGGGCAAATTGCTGACGGAAATAATCAAACAAATTGCGGCTTTTCTGCGACAATACTGCCACGGGCGTATCATCTCCCATCGAACTGGTGGCTTCTTGAGAGTTATCTGCCATCACTTTGATGACCTGCAAGGTTTCTTCTGTGCTTAAATTGAATAATTTTTGATACGAAGCAATATTTTTCATATCGGTGGCAATATAATTGTTCGCTCCTTCTCTTTCTAATTTTCTGTTTGAACGCAGACGCAAAGTATTCTCACGCAACCATTGGCGATAAGGCTGACGATTCTTTAGCATATCATCTATCTTATTGGTTCTCCAAATTTCACCACTGACAATATCTGCTGCCAACATTTCTCCAGGGCCAACTCTACCCTTTTCCACCACATCTTGTTCTTTGTAATCCCAAACACCAACCTCGGATGCTACTGTTAAAATATCATCGTTGGTAATCACGTATCGAGCTGGTCGCAACCCATTTCTGTCTAAGGTACAAGCAATTTTATCGCCATTGGTCATGACTATGCCTGCAGGCCCATCCCAAGCTTCCATGTGCATGGAGTTAAATTCATAAAATGCGCGCAAATCGGCATCCATATTTTTGCGTTTTTTCCAAGCAGGTGGAATCAACAAGCGCAAAGCCCGGAATATATCCATACCACCAACCAACAATACTTCTAACATATTGTCTAAAGAAGAAGAATCCGATCCCTGCTCATTGACCAAATGACTCAATTGAGGCAAATCGGGTATAAGCGGTGTAAATAATCGATTGCTCCGTGCTTTTGCCCATGTTCGGTTGGCATTGATGGTATTGATTTCACCATTGTGTGCTAAATAACGGAAGGGTTGAGCAAATTTCCAAAGTGGTGCTGTATTGGTTGAAAATCGTTGATGAAACAAACAAATAGCTGATTGCATTTTTTCATCCGCCAAATCAGGATAAAACTGACTGAGATTCGCAGGAATGACTAACCCCTTATAAATAATCAACTTTGTGGATAAGGAGCACACGTAGTACTCTTCGTCATCAATTAAGTCTGATGCTCTCCTACGAGCCATAAACAACCGACGCTCCATATCATCGGCACTCCAACCCACTGGAGATTTGACATAAACTTGTTCAATTTTGGGCAATGAGTCTTTGGCTGTCTCGCCACAAACCGAAACATCAATAGGAACATTGCGCCAGCCCAATATAGTTAACGTTTCACGTCTTAATTCTTTCTCTAATATATGACGTGCCTTTTTGGCTTTGACTTCATCAGAATTGAGAAAAATTTGCCCTACAGCCAATTCCGCATCAATAGGATAGCCGAATTCCTTAGCAATAGGTTTAAAGAAAGCACTGGAAATCTGAATAGTAATACCACAACCATCCCCGGTCTTTCCATCTTCATTGACCACACCGCGGTGTGTCATCCGCGTCAGTGCATTGATGGCTGTACGTATCAATTGTTGGCTGGGTTTGCCCTTTAACTGAGCAATCAACCCAAAACCGCAACTGTCTTTTGCTTGAGAATGATGGTATAAACTCATGTCTTATCCTATTGTTATTCCTTATCATAGCAGAATTTAAACAATCGATTGATTGATAGTTTTTATAAGATACATAAGATGTTTTTATGTTTCTTAAGGTAACGCATTGAAGCTATTTGTAATTTAGCTCCCTAAACCTTTCGCATATAGTTCTAATATCGGGATTTTCTACAGCAAAGACAATATCATTCATCAGGCGATTTAATTCGTCAAAGTCCAATACTGACAGAACCTTACCCATGATTTCTTGGTCTGTTTGAGCATAAACTTTGGTTCCATTTTTTAAAGTTATTTCAACAGCAGCAGCGCCATATTCCCCTTCGATTTCAGGATTTTCTTTTTCATACATTTCTTGATCTTGATCAAATAATTCATCGTAATAAGCACTGATATTTCCCTCTATTTCATCTTCTATATCTTCAGATAAATGCACTTCCCAGGCCGGTTCGTCGGCCACCAACAAAGTTTCTATATCCAATGAACGGGCATATCTAGCAAATTTGTCTGCCAATACTTTATGAAAAAAAACATATTCAAGCATTAAAATATCTCCCCAACCATGCAACGCAATGAACCACCCGCTTTCTCTAATTCAGAAACTTGCACATGGTGTAAATTAAACCCCCAAGATTCTAGCTTGTCTTTTTTATCTTGTGACAAAGTTTCAAAAGCCGTGGTACTTAAAAACAAATCATTTTCTGTAATGGTAATGCCATTCCCTGCAAATGCCAATTTTTCTTCATCTGTCAAGAAAACAGTTTTGCCTTTATAAAATTCTGCTATCGCTTTTGGTACATCTGGATCTGCAAATGAATCAGCGTGAATCATACAGGCTTTTCCTGCCAAACAAGCCAATACCACATTGGTGTGATATTCACCTTCTGCCAAATCAAACTGAAACATCAGCTCCAAATCAAACATCTCATGCATGGCTTCTGCACCGGCATCATCAACTCGTTCGGTCATGCCGCAAAACCCAATATTTCGTGCTCTGTCTGGAACCAGAACACCCGTTAGTTCGGCAATTCCCTCATTGCGCTTGATGTGATGCCTTTTATAACCCAGCATTTCATCAAAGAACATATTGATGTCTTTGCGCTCAGTCTCTTTCTGTCGATTAGAATGCAACATAGCACCAACAATATATTTATTGCCATGTGCGGTGGCAAATGCATTGTTAGGAAAAACCGCATCAGGCGTTTCCTCTGAACCAGGAAAAGTCATCACAGGAATACCACAATCAGAAATTTTGCGTGCCAAATTCATCTGTTGAACTATCGCCAAATCAGCATCGGTTTCTTGGTCCATTTGCATATATTCATTGTCCGAGGCAGTTTGTTCATCCAATGAAAATCCAACCGGTGAAACCATAAATGCAGCTTTCATCGCACTCGCTTGCTTGATGGGGTATTGGTTTTCAGTGATGGCTTTTAAAAATTCTTCGGGTGTTTTAACTATCATGATTAACAATCAATTAAATAAAAGACTATTATGCGCTATTCATTTGTGCAAATAAAGTAGAATTCAATTAGCTATTACAATTTATCCCGGTGTTTCTTTCCAAATGCCAACAATGACCAAGAATCAGGAGGTTTTGTAACAAAAGTTCCTGCATTGATTTTAAAACCAGATTGCTCATTTGGATTAAGACTTGAGTTGCTGACAAAACTATCAGCTAATCCAATGGTGTTTCCTTGTTGGTCTTTTGCAATTGCTACCACTCTGATGAAATCTACTTGAAAATCATGGGTATTTTTAACATCTCCAATGATTTCAACATTAATCTTGCTGTTGTTTTTTGGCTTAACTATAAACTCAACCACTTCAATGTTTTGTTGGTCTGCTTTTAAATAGCTAGAAAGACTGCCCATGCCTTTTATTTCATGTTTGTAATTCACTTTTGGTGGATTGGCAACATATACCAGTACTTCTGTTTGCATACCTGGTTCTAGATGAATGATTTTAGCCCAGCCTTTTTGTTCTTCAATGCGTTTATTGCTTTCATCAAATAGACTGACAATTACTCCTGGACGAAATACAGTTTGCTTGCTATCGTTGCGGATCGTGACTATCCAATATAACCCGCCAATGATTGTTTTTCCTTGAACTTGACGAACGATTGAAACTTTGGGAGTTTCAGTCGTTCTTTTTTGAGTTAAATCTCCTTTAGTAATTGTTATCGCCTTACTATTTATTTTTGGTAGATTGAAGTTAACATTGGGTACACCAATTTTGGGCAGTTTAATCCTGGTAACGATTGGAGAATCATTTTTGTTCTGTTGAATAAAATAGAATCCCAAAACACCACCCACTAAAATCAACACCAATAAGGACACAATTAATCTTGAATACGGAAAAACTCTTGTTGGGTTGTTCTTGGATTTTAATAACAACTTGGAACCACAGTGACTGCATTCTGCTAATTCTTCGTTCTCAGTTTCTACTACTGATGAACCGCAAGAAGGACATTTTAGTATTTTAAAATCTAGCATAAATAAACTTACCTAAAAAAACTAGACAATATCCCTGTAAAAATAGAAATAATCACATACCATTTTAAAATAGAAAACCAAATGGGCTTATTTGATTTCTTTAAGGGTGTCTTTTCGCTTTTTGTTATATTTTTAGTCTTGGTTCTTGATGTATGGATTGTGCCTGTTTCATGAGATAATTTTTGAGTTTTCAATTGTCTGAGTTTACTTAGCAAAGTGGTTAATTCTGGCGTGGAATCTAGTTTTCGAGTAATAGCATTCCCACTTTGCTTTGTGTTGATGCTAAATTGATAGCCACATTGCACACATTTTCTCAGTTTTTCACCCTCTAATTCTGTCAAGGATGCATTGCATTTTTTACACTTTACTATTCTAAATTCACTCACAAATTAATCCCCTTGCTTCTTCAAATACCATCAAATCTTTGTCTCTTTTGGGTGCATGTGTCACCAAATGGCTTTTCCACTTTTTATTGCCAGGGATACCATGATAAAGATTCAACACTGGCGGTAACAACCAATGTAGTTTAACACCTTTACTTAATTGGGATTCACAATATTGAATATATTTTTTTAATACGCGGTCACGACTATTTGCACCTTTGGTATTGAACAATTGATTCTGTAATTCATACAACATCCAAGGATTGTTCCAAATTGCCCTACCCAACATAACACCATCGACTTGTTTTAAATGTTGTTGTGTTTCTTGTAGACTGTTAATACCACCATTAATCACAATGGTCAATTCAGGAAAATATTGTTTAATGCGATAGACAAAATCATAATTGAGCGGCGGAATACTTCTGTTTTGTTTTGGGCTCAATCCTTTTAACAATGCCTTTCGTGCATGAATAATAAGCGTTTTCATGCCCGTATCGGCAAGGACTTCTACAAAA
The DNA here is from genome assembly GCA_024280395.1 of Gammaproteobacteria bacterium. Lineage (GTDB taxonomy): Bacteria > Pseudomonadota > Gammaproteobacteria > Xanthomonadales > Marinicellaceae > NORP309. The sequence goes on from JAJRQG010000150.1 coordinate 10,325, forward strand.
CCCTTTAGATTCTCAAAACTATCATTGTTATCAACGCCTATGCGGCATTTCACAGTTATAGGGATATCAACCACATTCATCATAGCAGAAATGCACTCTGCTACCAATGGTGGCTCATTCATCAGACATGCACCAAACCGCCCTTTTTGTACCCTATCACTGGGACAGCCCACATTTAAATTCACCTCGTCATAACCAAATTCTTCAGCTATCACACAGCTTTTTGCCAAGTCACTGGCATTTGAACCGCCCAATTGTAAGACCAACGGATGCTCCGATGAGTTGTACCCTATATACTTTTGTTTGTCCCCCTGTAAAATTGCAGGAGTGGTAATCATTTCTGAATACAACAGCACATCTTTTGATATCAACCGGTGTAAATACCGACAATGTTTATCTGTCCAATCTAACATCGGTGCAACTGAAAGCGTATGGTTCATGAATTAAAGAATAAAAAAACAGTATTGTAAGACATTTTGAATAATTTAAGTTCACAGAAAGCCAAGTTATCTGTAAAATTGATGTTTTATTAGATTTGAGAGTCGCACAATGGGAAGAGCCTACCAAAACCGCAAAGAATCCATGGCAAAAACATCAGACATGAATGCCAGAATATACAGTAAACATTCTCGTGGCATCTATGTTTGTGCAAAATCTGGAGGAACTGATCCTGATGGAAATTTGGCACTTAGAACCTTAATAGAACGTGCAAAACGTGACCAAGTTCCCGCACATGTCATAAAAAAAGCCGTTGATAAAGCATTAGGTGGTGGCGGTGAAGATTTTGCTGTTGCACGTTATGAAGGTTATGGCCCTGGAAAGTGTATGGTCATTGTTGATTGTTTAACGGACAATCCAAACCGTACTTTTGGCGATGTACGTTTGGCTTTTACCAAAACCAATTGCAATATCGGCACTCAAGGCAGTGTCTCACACATGTTTGATCACGATGCCATCTTTGTCTTTAATGCTGATGGCAAAAATGATGAAGATATTTTAGAAATATTAATGGAAGCCGATGTTGATGTTACTGATGTTGAGTGCGAAGATGGTAAGATCAGCGTGTTTTCTCCCAATACAGAGTATTTCAACACCAAAAACGCCTTGATTGATACATTGGGTGAAATTGAATTTGAGGTGGATGAAATTCAATTTATACCTCAATCAACTGTTGAGATTACAGACGAAGAAGATTTGGCCATGTTTGAGAAATTCAATGACATGCTAGAAGATTTAGAAGATGTACAACATGTTTTCCACAACGCAATTATTGCTTAGACAAAGTTAATAGAGGTATATTCATCACTAAAACGGTTAGAATCTAACCCACACTGACTATTTTTTGAATAAATATGAGGACACAAAATCTAATGCTACCTCCATGTTGTCCTCTGCTGTATTGATGTGAATAATTCCCAAATCTGCGTAGTCACCAGTAATTGCATCAATCATCACAAATGGATCATGTTGTGCATGATTTTCATGCAAGAAAGCCACTAAAATATAGGTGTTCTGCATATTGTGTTTCTCAAGCATTGTCATATATTGAGCGAACTCATCTAACGGATCATTTGAGTCCAGGCTAAGATAAATAACAACGGCCTTAACATCTTGTAGGTTGTTTCTAACAATGTTCTCTATACTATGACCATGACTTGATCCTACGATATTAATTGTGCTTAATTTTGTTCCATATTTATAAGAATCAAATTGATGATCATACTTATTTCCCTTAAGAGGGATGGACTTTACATCACTAGAATTATCAATAACGATTGCCTGACAATCGCGGCCTTGTCCCAAGACCATCACATTGTATTTTTTTTGAAATTGACGTTTTATTTTTTTTCCCATCTCAATAAATGGCTCTGTACCTAGGCCCGTGTACTCAACTTTTAGATTCACATCTTGGTTAAGTTTCTCTTTTACTGATAACGTGTGTTTTTTTATGTGTTTTTTTAAACCAACTAAATAGCTTTTTTCACCGGACATATCACCTAAATCAGTAAGGGCAATTTCTTTGATTTTACTCCCCAGTTTAATATAAGGCTCTGTCCCAATGCCTGTATACTCTACTTTAAAATTAACATCTTCATTGAACTTGTCTTTCACTTTAGACCAGTGATTGTTTAACTGGCGTTTTAAACCAATCAAATAGCTTTCTTCACCTGACATATCGTCCAAGTCTAGTTCTCTTATACTTTTGGTGACATCTTCGGTGGTTAAATTGTGTAAATCTTTCATAGTGGTTATATTATTGTTTTATCTACCCCATGGTTTCTCAGGAAGAGCAAGGAGTTTCTTTACCAATATAATAGGCAGTTAATTTTTAATTCTCAATGAAAACAATAACGGCAACAATATAATCCAACTTAATGCGACTATTCAGGTCAGTGAATCATGATAGCTAAGAAAAGTTGACAATAATTTACAAAGGGAGCTTTGGAGATATATCTTTTACATTCTCGAGATGAAAAGGTTGGTTTCATAGATAGTGCTTGATAGAAAAAGTATTCGTAGCGAAGGAAAATATGGTTTTAGGCAATAGATAACACCTTGAATCATTGATTATTCAAGGTGTTATTATTTTCAATAACAATCAGACTGTGTTTAATTCACAAAGTCATCAAATGATTTGATGTTAACCTGATGTCCAGTAGCTAGAAAACCTTTAATTTCTTTCTTACTGATTTTATTAAATGTTTTATTGGCTTGATTAAACCTTTCTTTAATAAGCTTTAAGTTGGCCATTTCTGGCTTAGAAGGCGGTGCAAACCCTCCAGCTACTTTGCTATACAAATCTGATAGGTCTTCTCTAAGTTGAGGATCAACTGTACCCACATAATTATCACCTGTTGTAATCACCAAAGTTTCTTTTAGAGCATTCAATTTATCCAACATGGCTTTATTTGCTGTATCTTTTCCAGCATCAATATAGCTGTCAATCTGATAGACTAAATACGCCAATTGCTCAGTCATGTCATAGAGTTTCATAGTGGCTTCATGCAGTTGCGCACGTTGTTTATCGGTATAAGGCGACTCTGGATCATTTTTTAGAACCACTTGCGTTTCATAACTTTCTTTGCCCTTAGTAAAAACAACTTTATAGGTTCCTGCTGGCACTCTGGGTGTTGTGAAACCACCAAAAGCAAAAGTTTTTGCCTTAGCAATTCTAGGACGTTTTAATCGACCATTCCAACTCACCGTATTGATTCCTTTTGCCTTACTTACGGGCAAATCTGCTATAACCTTGCCCTGTTCATCAAATACTTGCATTTTGGTTTTTCCAAATATATGTCTCTTTTGTAGATAATAGACAATCTTTGCATTGCGATCTGGATTGGGTCCGACGTATTCCATTTCAGAACTTCTTCCACCAAAGCCACTTTCTTCATTAATTGTCATCGGTTTGGGTTTAAAGAAATAAACCTTTTTGGCCAAAACTTCAGGGGTAATCTGACGCAATGGACTGATATCATCAAGAATGATTACACCACGACCATGGGTTCCCATAACCAAATCACTGGTTTGTGCTTGTAGTTCAATGTAATGAACCGCAACTTGTGGCATATTTTTGGTGAAATGGCTCCAGTTTTTACCACCATTGATTGTGATGAACAAACCCCGCTCAGTACCAACAAAAAGCAAATCTGGATTTTCATAGTCTTCTTGTAAATTCCTACTGAATCCTATAATTTCATCAGTAACAATTGATTTCCAGGTTTTACCATAATCACTGGTTTTATAAATATAGGGTTTTGCATCATTGGCAGTGTGCCCATCAAAAACCGCATATGCCGTGGCTTTGTCATGAACACTGGCTTCGATATGATAGACCCAAGTGTTGGCGGGAAGGTTGGGGATGTTCTTTACTACATTTTTCCATTTTTTTCCGCCATTTTCAGTGACTTGTACTTGCCCATCATCGGTACCCACCCAAATGACCTTTTCGTCTAAGGGAGATTCAGCAATGGTAAATATGGTTTCATAGTTTTCGGCGCCTGAGTTGTCTTTTGATAGTCCACCAGAATCTTGTTGATTTTGTTTGGATGGGTCATTGGTGGTTAAGTCAGGAGAAATCTTTTTCCAAGTATCACCTGTATCATTTGATCGATACAAGAATTGACTGCCCATATAGATTCTATCTGGGTTATTTGCACTCAACACAATAGGAGCATTCCAGTTAAATCTCAACTTAGGATCACCTTTTTCAGGCAGAGGTTGAATAGTTTTCACCTCATCTCGATCGAGATTGTAACGCCAAACATTTTCCGCGCCCTGCATTTCTGAATAAATAATTTTCTTGGTTGGGTGTCTTAACACTCTAAAACCATCACCATATCCAATGCTTTCCCAATCGCGTGCTTCAATACCACCAGGTGAGTATGACGGTCCATACCAAGATCCATTGTCCTGTAATCCGCCATAAATATTGTAAGGCGTTTCATTGTCAACACTGATATGATAGAACTGAGAAAGAGGTAAATTCGCCACTATTTCCATGGTAGTTGCACCATCCCAACTTCTGTACAATCCACCATCTGTTCCAACATACATGCGATCTGAGTCATTGATATCAAATACAATATCATGAATATCACCATGCATATTGCCTAAGTTTTTAAAGGTCTTTCCGCCATCGCGACTGATTGAGCCTTGCAGCCCTGCTTTTACCAAAACATTTGGATTTTTTGGGTCAACAACAATTCTTGAAAAGTAAAATGGCCTAACCACTAAACCAAAATCACCATTTAGATGTTGCCAACTTTCACCTGCATCATCAGAACGGTACAACCCGTTGTCTTGTGCATTTTCTGTTTCCAACACTGAATATACTATATTGCTATCAGATGGAGCTACTGCAACAGCAATTCTGCCCAGTTTGCCTTCAGGAAAACCATTGTGTATTTTATTCCAGGTTTTGCCTGAATCACTGGATTTGTACAAAGCACTTTTCTTACCGCCCGAATTAAATGACCAAGCGGTTCTTCTAAATTCCCACATGGAAGCATACAGCACCTCTGGATTATTGGGGTCCATAATTAAATCCGAACAACCTGTACCTGCATCAACATACAATACTTGCTCCCAAGTCTTACCACCATCCAATGTTTTATAAACACCTCGTTCCTCACTGTCACCCCAAAGAGCTCCAAGAATGCCAACATAAACTTCATCGCGGTTGTTGGGATTGATTTCAATGCTACTGATGCGTTCAGAATGTTCAAAACCTATCTTTTTCCAGTTAATTCCTCCATCGTCTGAACGAAATAAACCATCGCCTGTAGATACAGAGTTACGGGTCCATGTTTCACCCGTTCCCACCCAAATGGTTTTATCGGGTTGCACTGGATCAACTGCAATCACACCTATGGATTGCACATGATCGTCAAAAATTGGCTCAAACGATGCACCACCATTTTTTGATCTCCAAACTCCCCCACCAGCTGCTCCAAGATAGATCACTTTGTTGTTTGTTGGATGAGACTCCAAATCATTGATTCGTCCACTCATCAGTGCTGGGCCAATTTGTCTGGCTTTCATATCACCAAACAATGCCTTGCCTTTTAGTTCAGCATCGGCTGCGTGAACAGATCCGACAACTGCAATACTGGCAACCAGTGCCAGTAAAGATTTTTTTATTTTTAGTGTATTCATTGTAGTTCTCAATCAGTTATTTTGCTTTTTCAGTAGAGGCTTCTTTTTTAGGTTCTGCTTCAACTACTGGCATATCAAATTCACTGTTATCAATTGTTGGATTGAGTTCGATTTTATTAATAACCATAGTAACTCCAGGTCCATCTTTCATGCCTTGAGTTAATGAAAAAGGAAAGTATAACCCATCTACTTCTTGGTAGTCACCTAATTTACTTTCACCCATTTTCCCTTTCATCGGTCCTTCTTTAACTTCCGATTCAGTTACTAAAGGCACCAATGAATCTACTTCAAAATAGTAATAGCTGATGTCGTCTACTTTTTTGCCATCCACTGTTTTTGGTTCTCTTGTCAATTTAAGCTTATAAGTATCAGCCCCATCTTTTTCTTCATTGCCTAATAACTCTAAATCGTATCCCTTTTGCTTGTAGTTAAACAAAGGGAATGGAAAATCATTCATTTCCAATTTTTGATTGGCAGTGGCTTCTGCATCTGATTTTTCAGCTTTCATGGTCATGAAATTGGTATTCCACATGGTTTCTCCATCGAAAACACCTTGCTTGAGTTCCTTGCCTTGAAAACTGAATTTCATGAATTGTTTGCCACCTTTTAAGCTAACAATTTCAAAAGGAAACTTCATTCCCCCTTGATTCATTTCACCAATCATTTTAATGCCGTTAATATTCCCCCAGGCCTCTATTCCACCGGTGTTTTCCATATAACCTGATATAATTTCATCAGCTGTTATGGCATTGGCAGAACCCATAGCTAGAAAAGAAAGAAGTACAATTTTTAATCTGTTGTTTTTCATTTGATTATCCTGTTTAAAAAAATTATGTCTATATTACAGACAAGGACGATTAAATACTATATGCCAATCGTCACAAAAAACAGTTACCCTTTGGTTGCATTGATTCTTAATGTCATTCAAGGTAAACTACTTACAAATAAAATTTTAAGGATGTTGATGAAAAATAATATTGGCTTTGATGTATATTTGGTTTTAGGTATCTTAATTTTCTTTGCCTTGTTGGAAATTATTGTCGGTCATTTGAGAAAATCAAAACGTTCTAAAGGAGAATGGATACAAGAAGCCGGTGGATTTTTAGCCTTGTCTTTATTGATCAAGCCCTTGATTGTTTTAACCGCGGTGACATTGGGTTATCGTTTTTTTCCACAATTCCAACATGTTCTAGGTAATTGGAATATCTGGCTATTGCTGCCTTTTTATATTTTGATCGATGACCTGTTGCAATATTGGTACCACCGCTCAGGCCATGAATACGAATTCCTATGGAAACTTCACCGTTCCCACCACCAAGCCGAGCAAATGGGGTTCTTTATCTCCTATCGAAATGCAGGACTATACTATGTAATGATGCCCAATCTATGGTGGTTAGCAATCATCACTTTTCTCGGCGGTGGTTATGCTGTAGCCATAGGACTTGTGGCCAAACAATTGGTCATTATTGGTTCACACAGTACATTGAGTTGGGACAAACCTTTGTACAAAAACAAATTAACCTCAGCATTGATGTCAATTATTGAGCGCATAATTGTTACTCCTGCCTTTCACCATGGGCATCACGGAAAATCAAAATTGGATGGCATCAGTGACCCCAATGGAAATTTTGGCAATATGTTTTCTATTTGGGACCAATTATTTGGCTCTGCGGTCTTTAGCCGACAATTTCCATCGCAATATGGTTTACAAACCGCCACCAATGAAAGCTGGACAGCTTCTTATTTCTACCCTTTAATGAAATCCAAAGACAACAAAAACATTCTATCAAAAGGTTTTGTTAAAGAAAAAACCGCTTCATTTAAACCCATTTCAATTGAGTTAAATAAAGGAGAAAAATACCTTTGGTGCAAATGTGGAAAAAGTCAAACCCAACCTTTCTGCGATGGGTCCCATCATGGTTCAAAAGTAAAACCGTTATTATTTGAAGCTGATAAAGATGGAAAAACTAGATTGTGCAATTGTAAGGCAACCAAAAACCCACCCTATTGCGATGGCAGTCATGTTGAACTTCAAAAACAACAGCAAACTGACTGATATTTTATTCTTCTTAAATATATTTTACTCGGAAAAACCTTATGCTTAGAAAATCTCAATTTGTCCTACTCCTACTATGCTTTATAACAGCCTCCCATGCTGTTTCTATTTCAGAATACACAAAAGGCATGCAAAAAAGTGCTGGGTTTTTTGATTTTTATTGGGACCAGAAGAATGGCAAAATACTTCTAAAAGTCGAAGAACTTGACAAAGATTTCCTCTATGTTAATTATTTACAATCAGGAGTTGGTTCCAATGATATTGGATTGGATAGAGGTCAGATTGGTGGGCAGAAGCTGGTTAAATTCCAAAGATTCGGCAACAAAGTTTTGCTCATTCAACCCAATTTAGATTATAGGGCAATCAGCAACAACCCACTGGAAGTTAAAGCCGTCTCAGATGGCTTTGCGCAATCGGTAATCTGGGGCGCTGAAATCCTAGCCGAAACCAAAAACTCCATCTTGCTTGATGTCACCTCTTTCTTATTGCGAGATTCTCACGCCATCAACAATAGATTAAACCAATTGGAGCAAGGCAACTATTCAATAGATACGAATCGTTCGGTAATATTCATGGATAACAGCAAGAGTTTCCCTGATAACACTGAATTTGAAGCGATGATTACTTTTAAAGGCAAGAATCCAGGGAATCACCTCAGAACAGTTATTCCTTCTTCTGAAAGTTTCTCGGTTCGCACCCACCATTCATTTATTCGTTTACCTGAAGAGCCTTATCAGGTGCGCCAATTTGACCCGCGTTCGGGAGCTATTTCTATGAACTACCAAGATTATGCTGCACCCTTGGGCCAATCATTAACCCAACAAATCATCATTCGTCATCGCTTAGAAAAAAAGAACCCTGAATTGGCAGTAAGTGATCCCATCAAACCGATTATTTACTATCTTGACCCTGGTACTCCAGAACCCATGCGTTCGGCTTTGTTGGAAGGAGCCAGTTGGTGGGCTGAAGGTTTTCTTGCTGCCGGTTTTAGCCATGCTTTTCAAGTCAAATTATTGCCAGAGGGCGCTGATGCACTTGATGTGCGTTACAACACCATACAATGGGTGCACCGTTCAACCAGAGGTTGGTCTTATGGTGCCAATATATCCGACCCCAGAACCGGTGAAATACTTAAGGGCCATGTTAGTCTTGGGTCATTACGCATAAGGCAGGACATGTTAATAGCACAAGGGTTGTTGTCGCCTTTTAAAGAGGGCATTAATGCCGATAAACGCATACAAAGCATGGCATTGGCTAGATTACGACAATTGGCAGCACATGAAGTCGGACACACTTTGGGCTTTACCCACAATTTCGCCGCCAGTACTGTTAACCGTGATTCGGTAATGGATTATCCCCACCCTTTGGTTAAATTAACACCCAACAATACCATCGACCTAACAGATTCTTATGCTGTTGGACTGGGTGAATGGGACAAAATTGCCTTGAAATACAGCTATCAACAATTTGAAGACAATGAGAACACACACCTAAACAAGATTCTCTCCGATTCAGCCGCCAACGGGCACCTGTTTATTTCTGATCGAGATGCACGAATGCAAGGAGGTAGTCATCCAAGCGCCCATCTGTGGGACAATGGTTCTGACCCTATTCAAGGCCTACAAGATGTATTGAAAGTAAGAAAAATCGCCTTAGAAAACTTTGGTTTAAATACCTTAAAAGATGGCGAAACCTTGTTTTCTTTGGAACAAATTCTAACACCTATTTATTTGTTTCATCGATATCAAGTAGAAGCTGTCAGCAAATTAATTGCGGGAATCGATTACCGATATGCGATTAAAGGCGAAACAAATGGTGAAAATAAAATCATTAATGGCAAACGCCAAAATCAAGCACTAACAATGCTGATGAAAACCTTGCATGCGGATCAATTGGCAGTACCCGAAAACATTCTACAGCTATTGTTACCACCCCCTGATGGAAGTTACCGTCACAGAGAGCATTTTAAACACCGCACCGGATTAAATTTTGATGCGCTTGGAGCAGCAGAAACCGCTGCACAAATAACATTGAAACTCATACTAAACCCACAACGCGCCAACCGTTTAATCGAACAACATGCCCGCATAGAAACCATTCCAAGCTTATCTCAGGTTGTTGATACTCTCGTTAATAATACTTGGAATAAACGGTGGAACAATGACTACTACACAGAAGTACAAAATAGCATTAATGCATCAGTTCTAAAGGAGTTAATGAGCTTAGCAGTTAACCCAACGTCTTCACCTCAAGTCAAAGCCATAACCACAGAAAAACTCATTCAATTAAAGAAATCACTGTCCAAACACAAAACCCCAATGGCCAAACAAGCCGTTCGTGATATTGAAAGATTTATCCAAAAGGGAATGCCAAAAACATCAAAGCCATTATCTATTCCGCCTGGATCGCCTATTGGGTCTTATTGAATAGGTTCTTACTAAAGAGATTATTAACATATAAAAAAAGGGCCCAAATTTGAGCCCTTTCATTAATAATTTACCATTGATAATTAATAATTATTTTCAGTCCCAACTTAACGCACCACCAGTTTGGTACTCAGTTACTCGGGTCTCAAAGAAATTTTTCTCTTTGCGTAGGTTTGATTGTTCGTCTAACCAACCCAGTGAACATTGTGCGCCTGGGAATGGTTCTTCCATGCCAAGTTGACGTGCGCGTCTGTTTGCGATGTAACGAAATTGTTCGCTGTGGTCTTGAGCGTTGTAACCTAAAATTGGGCTGCGTAAAATATATTTGGCATAATTCGATTCCGCTGCCTCTGACTCATCCCACATGTCTCTGATTGCTTTTGGATCTAAGCTGATGTCATTTTCTGCAAAGATTTGTTTAACGACACGAATACCAAATGAGGCATGCATCACTTCGTCACGCATAATATACTGTAATTGCTCTGCTGTGCCTTTCATCAAACCACGTCTTTGTAGTGAGAAGATGGGTGAGAAACCATTATAGAACCAACAGCCTTCAAAGATGCCTGCAAAGAAAATATATGCCATGATGAATTCATGCAAATCGTCTTTGTTGCCCAAATCCATATCGGTGCGCAATACTGAGTCCAGTCTGCGATTGGCGATTTGGATTTTTTGGTTTATTTCAGGAACTACACGGTAACGGTTATAAATTTCGCCTTGATCCAATCCAATAGTCTCAATGCAGTGCTGATATGTCCATGTGTGCAAGGCTTCTTCATACACTTGGCGTGCTTGATAAATCTGCAACTCAGGCGCACTCATTTTTTCCATTACTGCCAAACCAATATTGCGCATGGCCAGAATGTCTGAGGTGGTTAAATAGGAAAGTACGTTGGTATAAACATGACGTTCATCATCATTGAGCTTATGGTGGAAATCATGTACATCACTGGTCATATTGACATCCAATGGAGTCCAATGATTTTTGTTGGCGTTTAAGAAATATTTCCAAGCCCAAGGATATTTAAAAGGGGCTAATTGATTAATATCAGTTTGGCCATTAACAACACGTTTATCATCAGCCCTTACTGGTTCAACTGCCATGCGGGCATTTTCTTCAATATTTTCCGGTGTGTGATTGGCAACTGTTGGTTGTTTTATCTCTGCATTTTCATGTATCACCTTTTGGGCTACATGTTCGGTTGCTTCTTTGACAACAACTGCTTTTTCAACAGTCTCTTTCTTGCCTAGTCCTAATGGGTCATCCCAATTGTACATTTACTACTACTCCCACAGTAATTTTACGTTGATTATACTAACACTTATTCTCAAAAAGTGATAGTACCAATTTTATTTTTTTATTTGATTTTAATCTTCGACAGAATTCACATTCTGTAAATATAATGATTAAACTTATTTGTAACTACTCGCCCTGTCATTCCCGCGAAGGCGGGAATCCATTTTGTAATTTATATCATTTCAAATGATATTTATAATACTTTAGAATAGATTACCGCCTGCGCGGTAATGACGACTGGTGTGAGCAGTTACAATTTGTTTTCTAAAGCTTCTTTTAATTGATATTTAGATTGCCTAAGAAATGAAGTCAATTTGCCACACTTAAATATGAGTTTACAAAAATCTATTTAACTCGGTAAAATAATTCGTACCTATTAACTTAACACTATAATTATCGGTTAGATTGCTTGAGAGGTTTTTCAGTTCAAGGCGAAAAATATGAGTTTGCAAGTGCAAATGATTATTTTTTAACGCAGAAATGGTAAACCTATCAAGTAATATCACCGATAATTATTGGCAAGCATCGCAATCGGGGTCTAGAATCGAGCATGCTGCAGGTGCAGCAGAACTTGATTTATTGGTTTTTTCACCTTCCCCCTCAACATCTACGCCTTTTTCAGCTTGAGTTGCGCCAAGAGAACGCAGATAATAAGTTGTTTTCAATCCTTTTACCCATGCCAATTTATAAATGGCATCCAATTTTTTTCCCGACGGCTCTTCCATATACAGATTCAAGGATTGTCCTTGATCTATCCATTTTTGTCTGCGAGATGCTGATTCAATTAACCAACCTGCATCAACTTCAAAAGCTGTTGCATATTTGGCTTTTAAATGTTCAGGAACCCTGTCAATCTTTTGTACACTGCCATCAAAATATTTCAGGTCATTAATCATGACATCGTCCCATATGTCTAATTTCTTAAAATCTTCAACCAGGTATTTATTAACAATGGTAAACTCACCAGAAAGATTGGATTTTACAAATAAGTTTTGATAAATAGGTTCAATGGATTGAGACACCCCTGTAATATTTGAGATAGTTGCTGTTGGTGCAATTGCCATGGTATTTGAATTACGCATGCCTTGAGACTGTATCTTCTTGCGCAATTTATTCCAATCCAAAGTAGAAGACTTGTCTACATTGATAAAATCTCCTCGCTCTTGCTCTAACATCTCTATTGAATCAATGGGCAATATTCCTTGAGACCATAAAGATCCTTCATAACTCGGATAAGATCCTCGATCATTGGCTAAATCCGATGATGCTTGAATCGCAAAATAAGATACAGCTTCCATTGATTCATCAGCAAACTGCACAGCAGCTTGTGAAGTATAAGCCATGTCTTGAATATACAACGAATCTTGAAAACCCATTAAGCCGATGCCTACTGGGCGATGTCTTAGATTTGAACGGCGCGCTTGTGGCACGCTATAGAAATTATAATCAATGACATTGTCCAACATGCGCATGGCTGTTGTGACAGTTTTTTCTAATTTAACCATATCCAAACCATTTTCAGTGGTGTGTTGAGGTAAATTAACAGAGCCCAGATTACACACGGCAATTTCTTCGTCCGAAGTATTCAAAGTAATTTCTGTACACAAATTGGAACTGTGAATCACGCCAACATGTTGCTGTGGTGAACGAATATTGCACGGGTCTTTGAATGTAATCCAAGGGTGACCAGTTTCAAACAACATGCCCAACATTTTGCGCCAGATATCTTTTGCATTAACTTTTTTGGTATTAACCAGTTCACCAGCATTGGCCAGTTTTTCATAATGCTCATATTTTTCACGAAAGGCTTTGCCATACAAATCATGCAATTCAGGTGTTTCCTCAGGAGAAAACAGTGTCCATTTCCCTTCTTTGGCTACACGTTCCATAAACAAATCAGGAATCCAGTTTGCAGTATTCATGTCATGGGTACGGCGGCGTTCGTCACCGGTATTTTTACGCAGGTCTAAAAACTCTTCTATATCAATGTGCCAAGTTTCAAGATAAGCACACATCGCTCCTTTGCGTTTTCCACCTTGATTCACTGCCACTGCTGTATCATTGGCCACTTTCAAAAAAGGCACCACACCTTGTGATTCTCCATTGGTGCCTTTAATGCGAGAACCCAATCCACGCACACGTGTCCAATCATTGCCCAAACCACCTGCATATTTTGAGAGCATTGCATCGTCTTTTATGGCATCAAAGATTCCTGCCAAATCATCGGGTACTGTGGTTAAATAACAACTAGACAACTGAGGACGCAATGTTCCTGAGTTAAACAATGTCGGTGTTGAACTCATAAAATCAAATGAACTCAATAGGTTATAAAACTCTATGGCTCTTTCTTCTCGATTGACTTCGTTTATAGCTAAGCCCATGGATACACGCATATAAAAGTTTTGTGGTAATTCAATTTTGCTGTCGCCCGAATGAATAAAATACCTGTCATACAATGTTTGGAAACCCAAATAAGTGAAATTTTGATCGCGTTCAGGCTTAATCGCTGCGCCCAACATGTCCAAATCATAATTAGCTAACTCTGGAGTCAACAATTCTAAATCAATGGCTTTGTGAATGTATTTTTTAAAACTTTTCGGGTACAGATCAACCATCTGTGATTGTGTAGCTGTTGTCGGTTTGTCAAATAAGAAACTCAACACTTCTGTTCGCAAACCATCCAATAACAACCTAGCCGCGGCTTTTGAATAATTTGGGTCTTTTTCAATATACTGTCTGGCGCACATAACAATAGCTGAGCTAAAGTCTTTTTCAGCAATGCCATCAAAAACATTTCTATAGGCTTGTTTTAAAATCAAATCTTTGTCAACACCAGACAATCCATCTACCGACTCAGATATGATTAAATTTAATCGCTCACTGTCCAATAAGTTTTTGCTGCCATCCTTGGCTGTGACATGAATTTTCGGCCCTTTGTCTTTGTTCTTTCTTCGGGCTTTATTGCGTGCTTCATTTTTGGCTCTTTTTTCGCTTTGTTTGGCACGATAAATAACATAATCTCTGGCTACTTTGTGTTCTCCCGAACGCATCAATGCCAATTCCACTTGGTCTTGAATGTCTTCTATGTGAATGGTGCCGCCATCATTCAAATGTCTAAACAAACCCAATTGTACTTCTTCAGTCAATAGTTCAACTTTTTCACGTATACGCCTTGATGCTGCTGCTTGGCCTCCTTCAACGGCCAAAAACGCCTTGGTCATTGCCACTGAAATCTTGGATACATCAAAGCCAGTAATCTTGCCATTTCTGCGAATAACTCGATACTCACCAGGAGCAGTAGTTTTCACATTTTTTGTTTCATTTGAATCTATCAATACTTGTTGATCTTTTTGATCTTTTTGATCAGAACCGTGCGTTTCGGTTTGTTGCATGTCTACTCCAGACTATATATAGTTACGTTTTAACTCAAATTTATGGTGATTTTATCAATTTTTGCAAAGCCATTTTCGGGGCAGGATTGTATCAACTGGGAAAAACCGTTGATAACTTTATTGTTGTATTTTTTTAAACGACAGTTTGCGAAATCTGCGTCTATCTTATAGGATAATACCTATTTAAATCAAGCGGATTTTGTGATTATTTAAATTAAATTTTTATCCCTATAAAAAGGTTTTTTTTGTTAAAAAATGTAAACAAATTAATTCAAATTACTATCAATAACTTAGCTTGTTTATCTCATGTGTTTTAATCAAGATTCACTCTAAATTACACTTTGTAATTTGGTTTTTTGGTTGAACCGAATAAAGTTCAAAACAGCAGCCACAGACAAACCAAAAATCAGCCCTATCCACAACCCAACTGCACCTAAGTTTTTCTCAAAGCAAAACCACCACGATGCCCCAAAACCAAACCCCCAAAATGCTATGGTTGTCCCATACATAAGAAACTTTGTATCTTTAATGCCCCGCAACGCGCCTGCAGCCGCTACTTGAACACCATCCGATAATTGAAATATAGCCGCAAAGAACAACAGCTGAATAGCAATTTCCTGAACTTTAATATCTGTTGTATATAACCTAACCACCATTTCTGGAAATGCGAACATAAAACCAGCCAACAATATTTGCACCAAGAATATCAAACCAATGCCAATCATTCCTGCTCTACGCGTATCAATAGCTGACTTTCTACCCAATGCATTGCCTACCCGTATAGTGATAGCCATTGACATACCCAATGGAACCATAAAAAGTACCGAAGCAAAATTGAGTGATATTTGATGGGCCGCAATAACCTCTGGCGAAAGCCTGGAGGCTAGCATAGTAACAACGGAGAAAAATCCACCCTCGGCAAACAAGGCCATACCTATGGGTAAACCAATCGACAAGACTTGAACGATTGTTGCTTTGTCTATTTTTTCAATGTGCGAAAAAATCTGCAACGGCTTAAACCATCTGTGTTTAGCCAAAACCAATCCGAAAATTAGCGCTTGAATGAAAATCACAATGGCTGATGCATAACCACAACCGGCAACACCCAAGGCAGGAAACCCAAAATGGCCAAACATCATGATGTAATTCAGAGGAATATTTAATGCTAGCCCTAAGAAACTAATATACATGGTCATACGCGTATGTGATAAACCATCGGCCACATAACGGAAAACCAAAAACATGGGAAAACTCAATATACCCCAGGAAATAGCCTGTAAATAGCCGATTGCATAAGGAATGACTTCAGGCCTGGTCCCAAAAAACGTAAATAGCGGCGTTAAATTTCTGATCAGTATAAAAAATATAAGCCCTATAATTAAGGCCAACCACATCAACTGTCTAACCAACGGGCCTATTTTTTTACGCTCATCGGCTCCATCTAGTTCTGAAATCATCGGTGGTGTTGCCATCAAAATACCCAGTACAAACATCACACCAATGGCCCATATTGCCCCGCCAATTGAAACCGCTGCCAATGGCACAGTACCCAATCGTCCTGACATAATGGTATCAACCACACCTATCATCATTACTGTTAATTGAGATATAACCAGCGGAATTGATAACTTTATGGTTTGTTGGATGTGATATTTTTTACTTTGCTCTGACATCAATGTATCATCTATAAATCAACCACCAATGTAAAACAAATAATCGCTAATGAATAACAATAATTCACAAACCGCTTTAGTAACAGGTGCAACTGGTTTTTTAGGTCAACACCTGTGTCAACAATTAGTCAAACAAGGATGGCAAGTTTATGCCCTGTGTCGCAGTCACCAAAAAGCCCAAGAGTTAGATGACAACATTAATGTTGTTTTGGGCGATATATTAGATACTGAATCCTTTAAAAAACAGCTGCCGAATAACATTGACGCCCTATTTCACACAGCTGCCAGCACCAATACGTGGTTCAAGAACAACTCAATGCAAACCAAAACCAATTTACAAGGCACACAAAATATGCTTAATTTGGTTAAAGAATTAAACATTAAACGATACATTCACATCTCTTCTGTGGTGGTTTTTGGTATTCACAGCATCCTGAAAAACATCACAGAAGACATGCCCAAAGATGGGAAAGACAGCTGGATAAACTATGTGAAAACAAAAACCGCTTCTGAAAAACTGGTATTAGATTCAAAAGAATTGGATTGTGTCATTGTTAACCCTACCCACATTATCGGCCCAGGCGACAAACACAATTGGGCTCGGTTGATTAAAATGATTGCCGAAAATAAATTACCCAGTATCCCCAATGGTACCGGTTCCTTTGTAGATGTCAGAGATGTGGCGGCTGGAATTATTGCAGCTTATCATCAGGGTAAAAAAGGTGAAAACTACTTACTGGGCGGAATCGATATGGACTTTAAGCAATTTGTTCACAAAGTAGCCAATAAATTAAATGTTAAACCACCCAAAGTACAACTTCCTAATTTCTTCTTAAAGGCACTGGCAAAAACAAAGAACTTAATTTCGAGGATAACCAACAAAGAACCCGATATTACACCCGAGTCAGTGACACTAATTTCAGACCTTTATGGTTGTGATTCTGCCAAAGCCAAGGCTGAATTGAACTATCAGAACCGTGATTTTGATGAAACTTTGGATGAAACCATTCAGTTTTTAAAGATTGAAAATATCATTACCCTATAACCCATTGAATCAAATCTTGAACAATCTAGTGCCTAACTGATGCCATTAGAAAGACAAGTCCAAGTCTTTAAATTCAACACCGCCAATGGCAATCACGGCAAAGATACAATCAGAATCTTGACCTGAGACCAATGTATGAGAAGAGCCTTTTGAACTAACCGCAACTTCTCCTACCTGATAGGTGTTGCCATCACTGGTGGTCACCTCACCTTGGATAATCAACATATATTCTTTGCCCATGTGTTCATGCTCTGTGATTTTTGTGCCTGGTTTTAAATAGATTAAGCCACAATGTGCATCAGCCATATCTCCACCTGCTTGGAAGTGGTTCAAATAGGCTCCTTCAATTTTTGCTTTTTCCCAAACGGGCAGAGTAAGGTCTTTGGTTGTTTCTAATATTTCTTCAATTGTTTGAATAGGCAATTTAAAAAACTTGGCAATACGCTGGGTTAAACCGACAAACTTTTTAGTACCTGATTGTTCGATGTGTGCAAAAATTGATTGTTTCAATTGCTTTGAGGGCTCCAATTCTGGAGCAGCTTGCGCTATATTTTCAAGTTGACTTGAAATGGTTGCCAATTTAACATCAATGTCATGGGTCATTAGCATTTCTTGTAATTCCGTGTCATCATCCGGACATATATTTCCCATCAAGTATTCAACTAATTTACTTTCATTCATTATAAGCCTCTCTTGATGTGTGAAGACGATGATTGCATTTTTTTCATGGCTGTTAATAACCGTGTTTTTACAGTGCCCAAAGCAATACCATAATCTTGAGCAATTTCAGCGCAGGTAAAACCCTTAAAGTAAGATAACTCAATCACCAATCGTTGATTTTCTGACAATGTATTCAATGCTTTATTTAAAAATTTATGGTCTGTATACGCATCAATACAATTTACGGATTGAATTTTTTCTTCATTGTTTTGTTTTTCTGCATATTTTCTTATGGTTTGTTGTTTTCGAATTCTGTCTAAACAACGGCTTCTTACCCTTAACAACAACCAACCCAACACGGAAGCCTTATTAGAATCATAGGCCTTGGCTTTATTCCAAACTTCAATTATCACATCATGAATAATGTCTTCTGCATCTGACTTTGACTTAAGAATTTGCGTAGCCAAACCCAACATTTTTCCCACATTGCGCTCATACAATTGTTCTAAAGCGCCTTTGTCCTTGGCACATATTTTGACAATCAACTCATTGTCATCTTCTTCAAAATTATTGTATTTTAAGGGCATATTGCAATTTTTTGTGCGATTCTATGGTTCAATTATTAACTACGGTTAATTAAAGCACAAGCTAATCATTAATTAATCACCATTGATTCACAAAATCTCTGTGCGCATAAATCTTTCGAAAAAAAATTGAAAAAATTTAAAGCCAAACTTTTGTTTCATGCGTATTGATGGTACTTAACAACAAAAGGCAACAACATGAAATTAAACAAACTACTCATAACTGGCTTACTAAGCTTCTCAATAAACACAGGCTTTGCAGCCGATCACAACGAAGCACCACAAGTAAGAATTGATCCAGCTGCAGATATCAATGACCTATACACATTCATCAACCCAAATGATTCAGATGAATTGATATTGGCCGCTACCTATGTTCCATTTGCAGGCTCAGGGTCGAAATTTTCTGATGCGGTAGAGTACAATTTTAACATCAGTAATGATGCAAACAATTACAAAGTGCTTACTTGTACTTTTGATGTGGATGACATGGTCAGTTGTGCTTTCGATGGTGGAACACCAGTTACAGGGAATATTGGAGATACCATTCAAGGAGATTCCATGAGGGTCTATACTGGGCTGCGTGATGATCCATTTTTCTTTGATGCTGTTGCATTTGGTCAAACGGTTGCCACCTTACAACCACAGTTCACCAACCCTGGTTCCAATACTTTCTTGGGCTTAGACACATTGGCAATCGTCATTGGAATTGATAAATCTGTACTCACCAATAACAATGCTGACCCAACACTCAGTATCTATTCAACGACCAATCGTTTAAGTGGCGAATCATTAAATGGCAGCATTACCGGTTCATTTTATAATACGGATCAATCCGGTCATGGCTTTATGGTTGAAATTTTGCCCAACAATCGGGTATTTGCAACCTGGTATGTGTTTGACAACCAAGGAAACCCATTGTGGCTCGTTGGAACTGGAACTTATCAGGGATTAACCATTAATCTGCCATTGCAACGATTAGATGGTGGCATGTTTCCGCCAAATTTTAATGCCGATGATGTGGTTAGAACCGATGTAGGTACATTGAGTTTTGATTTTACGGGTTGTAACAATGCCAATGTTGATTTTCAATCCAGCAATGAAGCCGACCTTAATTCAACTTCTTTACAAGTGTCTCGACTGACTTCAATCGAAGGAAATCCCTGTGGAATTGTAAAAAATGGTCAGATTGATCGCATGGGCAGGCCAGCAATCAATACCGCATTGATTAACTTGTTGAATGATACGGGATTAAAAGACCAGTACAACAGCGCACAAGACCCAAGCACATGGGCAGGTTTGTTTCAAGCTGAAATATCGGCAAACTTGGCCGCATTAGATACATTAGATGGTGTAACAGGGAATGCATTATTGGATGCCGATACTTTGGCTTCAGTTCTTGTCAATGACGTGTTACTTATCAATACCAGTATTGCCACTTGTGATGCTTATTTGGCAGTTGAGTTGAATGTTGCAGGCCAATGTGGTGGTAGAACTCTTGCTCGTGATGTGATTGACGATACTCTGGGAGCAGTTGTAGGTCCTGGTGTCATCGATGGTGTGGACAACGACAGTGCTTTCTTACAAGAATTTCCTTTCTTGGGATTGCCCAATTCACAATAATACTTTAACTCAATCTAAATGTGCCTATTTTAAGTGATAGGCGCATTTTAATAACTTTTTGGAGAATATTATGAACAAAAAAACAGTCCTTAACTTTATTGTTTTATTCCTGTATTTCGGTTTGATTATAGGTGTGGTTTTACAGCTTATTTCATGCAAAAGCACTGGAAACAACCTCATCACAGAGAATTCACAAAAGGAATCACAAGAACTTCAATCTGTTAAAAACTGGATCTCAAAACAATGGCCAGGGAATGCAGCAACATATAAAACCACAAACAGCTCTGTTTATTTGGCCAATTTAAATTCATCCATTGAGGTTTTTAACAGGCTGTACAACAATCAAAACAAAACCAGTTATGGTGCACAACTTGCATCAAAACTGTATTTAAGATATAGAATTTTGGGCGATTTTAACGATGCCACAAAAGCATTAGAAACCATACAAACCGCTAGCCAATTGTCACATACTGATGCAAATATTCATTATACCCTGGCAATCATTCAATCAGGTTTTCATCAATTCAAATCAGCGCTAAGTTCACTAGAAACAGCAATGGCAATGGGCGGTAATAACAAGCAAATTGCATTGTTGAAAAATGAAATCAGATACTCACTTGGACTGTATCAGCCTTATGATTTCATCATCAAAGAGCCAGGAACCAATAACTTAACCAAGGCGAAATATGCTTTATTGAACAACCATTTTGAACAGGCCAGTCATTTCTACAAAAACTCTATGGATAACTACAATGACACCGATCCTTTTAAACTCTCATGGTTGCAACTACAACAAGGCATTGCTTTTTTACGTTATGGCGATCCAAAGACGGCCAATTTATTTTTCCAAGCTGCACACAATCGCTTTCCTGAATATTATCTGGTTACCGAACACTTGGCAGAAACTGAATTTCTTTTGGGTCATTTAGAAAGGGCAAAGAACCTTTATCAATTGGTTATTCAACAAACCAACAATCCAGAATTTTATGCACAATTGGCAAAAATAGAATCTTTATTGGGCAATCACCAATCTAGTAGTAAAGCCCTATTAATGGCCGAAACTGAATTCGATCAGCTCATTGAACTCTATCCCAAAGCATTGGGTGATCATGCCATCCAATTTTACATCGACAACCAACACTTCTCAACAGCATTGAATTTGGCCAAAATAAATTTAGACAACAGAAAAAACATAGAAAGTTATGAGTTGCTCATCAAAACTGCATTGGCCAATAACGATGTCAAGCTGGCCTGTGATACCTATATGCTGGCACTGAATTACAAAGTCAGGCCTTTAGAATTCATTCACCTTTCTAATGAGTTATCTTGCGAAAACAGTCCAACCAACACCCAATGAACAGGCACTTTGAAGGTATTGTCCTGATAAAATATTTTCACTGATTTGGTTTTAGGAGAAATAGCAAACATAGGTATCACTTGTGATCCATATTTTTCCAAGTACATTTTGAAGGTGAATTCTTCGGTCATCAAGGTGGATTTGACCACTCCACCATTGGCCAAAATACTAGCCAACTGTCCATAGGTTTTACCACCAAATAAAATTCTACCGCGAAAATCGATCGAACTGAGATGCTTTTCTGAATCCTTATTTTTGTCCTCTGAGGGCTTTAAAGTGTAGATATTCTGTTTACCAAATTCTGCTGCGTATTTTTTTGCTGCCAAGGTGTTTAAATGTCGATTCATTGACATCCCCAATAAGTGGCCTATGCCAATCAAATGTAAATGTTGATCGGCGTGTTTTGAAACAGGGTTGCCATAGTAGGTTTTGAATCCTTGCATCCGCGCTTGTTTAATTTGTTGCCAATAACTGTCAGCAATCACAATATTAACCCCTTCTTTCTGTAAAACCAAGGCAATGGCTTGTACCACTGGGTTTGCCCCAACAATCAGCATGCCCAAAGCTTCGGGTTCTGCCACACCCAATGCTTTAGCCAGTGGTCGGGCTGTTGCGCTTTGAAAAACAACGGTGGTGATGATAATGATAAATGTCAGCGATACCAACAAATCGGCATTGGGATAATTAATCGCTTCCAATTTAATGGCGAAAAGTGCTGAAACAGCTGCAGCCACAATACCACGCGGGGCAATCCATGACACCATCACCTTTTCTTGCCACTTTAGATTTGAGCCCAAAGTTGATGCCCACACTTTGATCGGTCGAGCAAAAAACTGTATCATTAAAAATATACCAATTGAACCCCAACCCAAGGATTGGATTTGTTCAAAATCAATGCGCGATGCCAAGATAATAAACAAACCCGATATCAACAAGATACTCAACGACTCTTTAAAGTTTAAGATTTCTTCAATGTGCACACCTTTCATATTCGCCAACCATATTCCCATAAGGGTTACAGCCAACAAACCCGATTCATGCTCCAAGTGATTGGACAACCCAAATACGCCAAACACCAAAGTCAGGGTGAAAATATTGTGCAAATACTCAGGCAACAAATGGTATTTAAGAATAAGGCCCAAAGCCTGACCGGCCACGATACCCAACAAAGAACCAATCAAAATTAACTTGGCAAATACAATAAATACATGTGAAAATTCATTGCTGCCATTTTGACTGGCGATCATAAATGTAAACACCAATACTGCCAGCAATGCCCCAATGGGATCAATGATAATTCCCTCCCAGCGTAAAATATTTGAGATTTTACTGTTGACCCGCACCGTGCGCAACATGGGTACAATCACGGTGGGCCCTGTAACTACTACTAATGCCCCAAATAGAAATGACATTTGCCAAGCAAACCCAATCATATAATGGGTAGAAACCGCGATGATAATCCAACAAATAATGGTACCACCCGAAATCAAACGTCGAATCACTTGTTGCAAACCTTTGATTTCCTGAAAACTCAAGGTCAACGCCCCTTCAAACAAAATCACAGAAACAGCCAATGAAACCATAGGAAACAACATATCCCCGAATACTTCATCTGGGTTTAAATAGCCCGTGATTGGCCCCACCAAAAAACCCAATAATAGCAGGAATAAAATAGATGGAAGCTTCACCCACCACGAAAACCACTGTGCCAGAGAGCCCAAGACGCCTATGACGGCCAGCTTTATTAGGATTTCTTCTTGCATTTACTTGGATTAATCCTGATGCTCTTCAATCTTTAACTTAGATAACTTCTTGGCATACTTACTTTGTACCACTTCGACAATCACCAAGATTGCTAGGATAAAATAGAAAGTGGTTTTACTCATTGGCGTAATCGGAAAAGTAAAGAATTTAAGGTGTGCTAGATGTCCTCCTTCACTGATTAGCATGATGCCAACAATAAATAACACGAATAATCCAAGCACCTCATACATGCGATTTTTTTGTAAAAATGCCGCCACTCCATCGGCCATCCAAATCATTAAACCACTGCTAATTATGATAGCAATCGCCATAATCACATAATTGTCAGTTAACGCCATGGCACTCAAAATTGAATCAAAAGAAAACACCAAGTTCATAATAACCACCATGGTCAATATTTTATTAAATGATTGTGGTTTAGTTTTTAAATGCATTTCATCTTCTAAGGACAACATGTGCCAAATTTCTTTCATCGCCGTGTACATGATAAACACGCCGCCGAGTAAAACAATCAAACTGTGGATGTTAAAATTCCCCTGAGCGATTCCTTCCCAGTTGAATTGAAGAATAGGATCTTGAAAATACTGGATAAGTTTCATCAAAACAAACAACAACACCAAACGCAAAACCACAGCAATACCTATACCCAATTTGCGCAAACTGGCTTGCCTGCTTTTTTCAACCCGTTGTGATTCCAATGAAATGTACAACAAATTATCAAAACCCAAAACCGCTTGCAACAAAGTCAACATCATCAAAGTCAACAAATTTTCAATCGTAAATAAATCCATAATGCATCACATAATATAGTTTAAAAAATCATTATACATGATAACGTCAACATCTCAAATTTAGATAAAATGACTATATTGGAAGTATGTCCAATTCCTTGGACTTGCCATAACATTGCTTCTTGAGCTCTTTACAATCAAACAACAACTCTTTTTCTTTGCTTTTAATTTACATGTCACATTTTCCCAGTATTTCACGAATAGAAAGTTAACATACCATTATTAGAGCAAAACCATGAAAAAAATTCATTTATTATTTAGCTTAGGAGCTTGTCCGAGAATAGAAAACATACTCCAGAAAATCTGGATTTGGCCAGATTTTTCACTAATTCTCGTTAAATATGCCTATATTCTCCTCAAATTAGTGAAAAACCTGACTCAAACCAGCTTTCCTTCGCTACGATTCCTATTCTCGGACAAGCTCCTAATCATTACTATTGCCGTTACTTTAAATACCAAAGCCATTGATTTTGTTGTTGACGTCAACGATGACGTTTTCCTTTCAGGGGATATTAACCCTGGAGATGGACTTTGCCAGACACCATTTACATTAGAATGTAGCCTACGCGCAGCAATAGTAGAAACCAATGCACTGCCTGGATCTCATCGAATAATCTTGAGCAATACTAACTATGTGCTAAATCAACCACTTCTAATCACCAACAGTGATGTACAAATTATTGGGACTGGCATGAATCAGACAACAATAGATGGAAACATGAATGATCAAATATTCAACATGTTTGAATCAAATGTTACTGTTAAAGAATTAAGCCTTATTAATGGTAAAGCAACAGTGGCGAATGGAGCAGGTGGCGCTATATATGCCAATGGAGGTTCTCTACCTACGGCATCTCTAACAATAGAACGCGTTAAATTTAGAAATAATAGTGCCAATACGGGCGGCGCACTTCGTACATTAGATATAACTGTCAATATTAACACCAGTATTTTTGAAAACAACTCATTGGAAGACTTGGGGATATCTAGCTTGTACGGTTCAGCCATTTCTGCTCGTCGCAGCAACATGAACATTTATGATTCTAGCATTTATTTAAATAGCAACGGATCCAATACAATATATAGTACTAAGGGCAATATATTTATGCAAAATACCACTGTAAGTGCCAACAGTAGCATTGGACTCAGAACTGAGAACTCAACATCAAGAATAAACTTCAGTACTTTCAACAATAACCCAACAAACTTTTCACGATTTAGCTTTGATGGCAGCCAGCAAATGTATATTGGTCATTCAATCATACAAAATGCAACAACTCTAAATTGCGGTTCTATAGATAAACCCATTTCCTTGGGGCACAATGTTAGTGATGATGTTTCATGCGAACTAATAGATTCTACTGATTTGGAATCAACAGATGCACAACTCGCAGGCCTAACAGACAATGGAGGCCTAGCGCTAACTCACGAGCCAGCCCTGACAAGTCCGGCTATTGACAATGTTCCCATTGTAGACTGTCTTGAGATTGACGGCTCCACATCTTTATCCCATGATCAACGAGGCTTAACTCGTCCCTTTGGTTCGGCGTGTGATAGTGGGTCGATAGAATACATGTCTGCTCTCATATTTGAAAATGGTTTCGAATGAGATAAGATAGAAAAAAAGGGGCAAGTTAACCCCTTTTATGACTGTCAATGAGCATCAAGAAAAATTTCTTGTTAAATCACTCAAAACCGTTTTTAAACAGTATATCAGTAATTGTACATTCTAAAGGTACATCGAAAGCCTCTGTTTCATCACCTAAAGTATTGCTGTTTCCAGAACTGGCACTCAACCCTAGACCTCTTTTTGCAAAGCCTTTCCAAATAGCACATTGATTCACGCTTGCATTATTCGCTACATCAGCTGCTAAAATCGCATCCCTTCCTTGAATAAAACTGGGAGAACAAGATTGTAATTTAAGACCATCAATAACCAACTGCATGGCAATATTGTTACCCCCAGTTCCATGATAAATATCTGAATCAAAACCATAAACTTCAATTAAATTCCAATATACCTCCCATAACATTTCAGCCCAAACCGACCCCACACCATGTGGAATGGAAACCGATTGTATGTCAGCAAATGTATGTAAATTTATTGTCATATCCGTGGTATAAGGATATTCACGAATACCAGAGGTATTGTTGCCAGCATAGGTACCCATCGCTCTTAAAGTTGTAGCAGTCTCACTACTTTGAGCGGTCAAAACCAAGGCGAAAAAGTCACTCCAACCTTCTCCCATTTGTTCATCATTACCTAAACAACTGGCATTTGAGGGTCCTCCTGTTAATCGATTCGAAATGCCATGACCATATTCATGTATAATAATACCGTTATCAAGATCACCGTCTCTATTTTTTTTCAATACAGCCATTGTAATATCCACACTATTAACCAGTTCGGCCCTGATTGTATTGCCATTGGTCTGACCAATGAATATTGAAGGGATGGTTACTGACCCTCCATTTACACCCCCTCCCATACTCAGCAATCCATCGCCTTGATTATTAATTACCATAGCAGCAATAGCTCCTGCTTGTTGTGCATTCAATACTTTAAGACCAAATTCACAACCTCCTCTATCAATGAGTGCAATCTCCCCAGCTGTAAATCCAATCAGTGGTTGGCATGCGTCTGAAAATGATCCTCCATTTATATTATCATTGTCATTTACTTGCTCTAAAACTCCAGTAATGCCGACCGAATCTAATGTACCTCCAAAAGAAGCGCCATTTATCATATAGGATCCAGCAATTGATGCTGGTGTATTAACCAGTAGCCCAGGTGCCGCTAAAAACGTGAACATCTGCATCCTTGGTTGAAACCCATCTGGTGGTGTAGAAAAATTGGCATTATTGTTACCTGAACCATCTTGGGCATCCGCATTAACTGCATCATTTCCCGAACCACCATTTCCATAATTGTTTGATTGGAAATTACCTGCAACTTCATCAAAACCATACTGATACAAAATATCATGAATAACATTATTCCAATAAAACAAATTAACAATGCCAACTTCAAGATTTGTTCCTTCAGTGGGTTGTAGATTTTCATCAAACGCAAAATCAAAATTTAACAATGCACCTCCATCAGGTCTAAACCCGCCTGTATTATTTGCATCCAAATCGTCTTGTGCATTAACATTGTTTCCCCGCGTATCAGTAAATTCTGCACCAGCGCTTCCATCGGTGTCATGCCATCCAAATGGTGATGCCACGGGATCTGCAACATTACTAACCAATTGATGGCTCGACCCATTTGCTGTAGGGCTTTCATAGGGTTGAGGGAACACCCGGTAGTCCTCGTTGACTGTCCAATTATCCGAAGCTATCACATCTCCATTTCCAGCATCAACACGTATATTCCACCAAGCATCTGGTAATTGAATATGCATATCCCAAGCCAATATTAGTTGGTTTTTTTCATTCAATTCATAGACAAGTTTAACTGGAATTTCTTTACCAGACAATGATGAATCAATAAACACGGCTGCTTGATTAGATGATGGACCATTTGACCTCAATAAATGTACGCTTCGATTCATTGAATTAAGGCTATTCAAGGCTTTATGAATCGCATCTATGACTTTAATTTTTGGTCTGACTTGCAATCCTTTCGCTGAAACATTAGGAATGAAATTATTGTTTATAAGAAATATTGAATTGTCTTTATTCAAGTGTATTTGCAAATCATGATTGTGAACTTCTATACCTGAGTAGAACTGTCTCATGTAGATATGTGTTAATCCATTATTTTTGCTGATATAACTGTTCTGAATAACAGCATCATTAATATCATTTTCTGTAATCCCTAACTCACTCAAATGATCCAACAAATAGTTTCTAGCTATGTTGTTTTTTTCATTTAATTGAGTTTGTAATTCTGAAGAAAATGCCGAAAAAATAAAAAACATTTGGATAAATAGCACAAAATATTTTAAACGCATTAGAAAACTCTAGTATAAAAAAGATTTAGAATCATATCAGCATTTGGATAATATAACAATATTCGAATGCTGTTGGATCCAGCTTTTTTCTGCGGCCTTAAACATTGGCCCAATGAATCAATTCTTCCTGGTAATCGAATTATCATTTATAATACAAACATGACTAACTCAGAACTACACCCATTTGAACATTTAACACCAGAACTCATCATGGATGCCATTGAAGAGCAAGGACACTTGTGCAGTGGCAGTGTGTTTGCCATGAACAGTTATGAAAATCGTGTATATCAAATTGGTATTGAGGATGAAGCACAACCGATTATTGCTAAGTTTTACCGACCCAATCGTTGGAGCAAAGAACAAATCCAAGAAGAGCATGATTTTAGTTTTGAATTGGCCGAACATGATATCCCGGTAGTAACCCCTTTAAGAGATACCGATGGGAATAGCTTGTTTGAGCATGAAGAGTTTCTATTTACTTTGTTTCCTCGCAAAGGTGGACATGCACCCGAACTTGACCACAAAGAAAATTTACAAATCATGGGTCGCATGTTGGCACGGTTGCATTTAATTGGCGAAAAAAAACTATTCAAGCACCGCCCTACACTGGATGTCGTAACTTTTGGCAAAGATTCAATCGATTTTGTCAGCAATGAATTTATCCCTTTCGAACACAAAACCAATTATGATAGGGTTTGCAAAGAACTGATGGAATTGATGCGACCCAAACTAGAAAACTGCAAAAACATCCGTGTTCACGGCGATTTACATATTGGCAATATTCTGATGCGAGATGAAATTCCATACTTAGTTGATTTTGATGACTCACGATTAGCACCTGCCATTCAAGATATTTGGATGTTGTTATCAGGAGAGGAGGAGGAACAAAAAATCCAATTAGAAAAAGTAAAATTAGCCTATCAAGAATTTCGTGATTTTCCCTACAATGAAATTCCCATGATAGAATCATTGCGCACATTAAGAATTCTGCACCATTGTGCTTGGCTGGCCAGACGATTTGATGACCCTGCTTTTGAATCCGCTTTCCCTTGGTTTGACCAAAGCAGTTATTGGCTACAACACATTAACGATCTAAAAAATCAAGTTACGCAATTGAAAATAGAAAGTTGAAAATAACAAAAGATCAAAAGATCAAAAGATCAAAAGATCAAAAGATCAAAAGACCTTCTCGCACAGCGACACGAAGACACGGCGAAAAAATATGACTGAAAATGAAATTGGTACAAAAATATTAGATTGCGCGTTTAGCATTCATAAAGAAATAGGTAACGGGCTTTATGAAAACGTATATGAGGTCATATTAACCCATGAGTTAAGGCAACTGGGGCTCACCGTAGAACGTCAAGTTTCAATTCCTATTAAATATAAAAACATTAAATTTGATGAAGGCTTTAAAGCAGATATTATTGTTAATAATAAAGTTATTATAGAGCTGAAATCCGTAGAGAAAACAATCCCAGTACATAAAAAACAAGTCATAACATATCTCAAACTTACAGGTCTTAAATTAGGTTATCTACTAAATTTTGGAGATGCCTTATTAAAAAATGGAATTACAAGGTTGCTAAATGACTAAACACATAAAACATTCTATTAATCTATTTCGCTGTGCCGTCGTGCCGCTGTGCAAGACCAAATGAACCACGAGGGCCTCTTATCAAAGATAAACACTTGGGCATTAGAACTCGGATTCTCTCAAGTGGGGATATCGGATGTTGATTTATCTGAGGCCGAAGGCCATTTACAAGATTGGATTGCCAAAGGCTTTCATGGGCAGATGGATTTCATGCACAAACACGGTTCTATGCGCACTCATCCTGAAGAACTGGTGGAAGATACCGTTAGAATTATTTCTTTGCGCTTCGATTACTCATACAAAACAACCATACCTTATGAAGACGTCTTAAAACAACCCAGTAAAGCCGCTATTTCAAGATATGCTATGGGCAGAGACTACCACAAACTCATTCGAAGAAAACTTAAAACACTGTCAGAAAAAATCAAAACTGAGGTCAAAGACTTTAACTACCGCGTCTTTACTGACTCAGCACCGGTGATGGAAAAAGCCATTGCCGAAAAAGCCGGTTTGGGTTGGATTGGCAAACACAGTAACTTACTCAATTCAAAAGCGGGCAGTTATTTTTTCTTGGGGGAAATTTACACCAATATTCCCTTACCGATTAGTAAAAAATCCACATTTCACTGCGGAACCTGCACAAAATGCATTGATATTTGCCCCACTCAAGCCATTGTAGACCCATTCCAAGTCGATGCCAGAAGGTGTATTTCTTATCTCACCATAGAACACAAAGGTCCGATTCCCAAAGAGTTCCACAAAGCCATAGGCAACCGCATCTATGGTTGCGATGATTGCCAAATGGTCTGTCCTTGGAATAAATTTGCCACCGATTCTAAAGTTACTGATTTCTTACCCAGAAATCAATTTGACGAACCTGATTTACAAGAGTTAATGACTTGGGATGAAGTCACTTTTTTAAAGAAAACAGAAGGCTCTCCGATTAGACGAATTGGTTTTGAATCTTGGCAAAGAAATTTAAAAATAGCACTAAATAACCAGCTCTGATAATTTACCTTGCTACAGTTTTAATGAACAACCCCATGCGAAGTTTTACCTATTGGGTTTTATCTATTGTGCTTCAACCTTTTGATATTAAACCTATAGAATTATATCCCCTATTTAGGGCATGGATTATAGGCAACCGCAGCAGGAACATATGTACAAGCCCACTGTAAAGAAGCTCCACTAGTAACACCAACAATTGGTGTCCAAGTAAGTACGCCAGCATCAACATCGGTGTTTGCTTGTCCTTTTGAGCCCAATGCACAATTATAGCGAACAACAATGACGCCATCTGTTACAGTTATGGTATCTACACATAAGCCTGTAGCATCTGCGGCGGGTATATGGCCAGTACTATTCGTGATCCCAGCCAAGGTATCTATTTCCGCATAGGAGACTGTGACTCCTGTCTTATAGGCGGCTGCCATAGCATTGCCTTCATTTGCTAAGGTCCGTTTGGTATAATCTTGGTAGGCAGGAATCGCATAGGCCATTAAAATGCCAATGATTGCAATGACAATCATTAATTCAATTAGGGTGAATCCCATTTGTTTATTTTTCATCTCGATCAACTCTGTTTATAAATTAGGAAAACAACAACATTGTCATCCTTTGTTAATTACTAATAATAGCCTAATCAATAATATACTTTGAAACCATAAATGCCCGCATGAACTGAGCAAAATCTATACAAATCACAGAATAATGAAAACTCTGTCACAAAATGCCAACTAACCACAATTTTAAATGACAATAATTGTCATTGACTAAACCAATATTAATCCATATGAAATGCAGATGAACTTATGCAGCTATAGTGTTTGACAGGAGCTTTATACCATTGAAAAACACCCCTTTAATATTTTTTTCATACAATTGAACAGGAAATTAAAAAGAAAATATTATCACTGGCTTGTTGTTGCTACATTACAAAAGGATGAAAAGAATACTGATTAACGAACATTGTTTTTAAATGGCTATACAACTATCGTAAATGGATTAAAAAGAAATGATTGGAATTTGGTGTGGTTCTTTTTATAGAAGATTAAGAGGCTGAAGTTGAGTGTATTTTGTTTATTTATTACGTTTATCTTATCTTAAATACACGAGATATAAAGGATGAATTTTATGAAAACAAAAAAACCCGTTAAGAAATTATTCCTAACGGGTTTTTATCTGACTATATTGTATAATCAATTATGTACTAAATATTATTTAGGACATGGATTATAAGCAGCTGCAGCAGGAGCATATCCACAAGTCCATTGTAAAGAGGCTCCACCAGCTCCAACAACAGGAGTCCAAGTAAGTACACCCGCATCTACATCGGTGTTAGCTCGGCCATTTGAGCCTGTAGCACAATTATAAGCAACTACAATTACACCATCGGTTACAGTTATAGAGTGTACACATAAACCAATAGCAGCTGCGCCACCAATACCAGCTAAACCATTGCTTAATCCTGTCAATGTATCAGTTTCTGCATAAGCAGTACTTACTGCCAATTTATAACCTGCAGCCATGGCATTTCCTTCATTGGCAAGAGTACGTTTTGTGTAATCTTGGTATGCAGGAATTGCATAAGCCATTAAAATACCGATAATCGCGATTACGATCATTAGTTCGATTAGTGTAAAACCTGCCTGTCTTCTTTGATTTTTCATTTTATTTACCTCATTAAATTAAAATTATTTGATTAAGAAGGGGGTCAGATTCAATTTCTTAAAAACCTTCTTGTTTTCCTTTGATTGCTAGAATAGTTGCTGTTGGGTATAAAAACAACTACATCTTTATTTATATTGCCTCAATATAGCCATTTATCCTATTTTTTGTGAACCAATTAACAATTGTTAATTTGTGTTGTCTATTAATGACAATTATTGTCATTTGCATTGTTTGGATTTTAAATCATGATAGACTTGCCAATAATTTATATCTGACACAACAGTGAACTTAACAAAAGACAAACACATAGTACTAATCGGCCCTATGGGCGCGGGTAAATCTACTGTGGGATCGATTTTGGCACACAAATTGGGGATAGGCTTTTTTGATATCGACACAGAGCTGGAAACAAAGTGCGGGGTAAGTGTTAATTTAATCTTTGAAATTGAAAAAGAAGCAGGTTTTCGTAAAAGAGAAACTTGTATGTTAAAAGAGCTATTAAACAAACCACCTTGTATTATTGCTACAGGCGGTGGCATTGTAGTCACGAAAGAAAATACAGCTTTATTAAAAAAGAGCCCTTCTGAAATCATTTACTTGCGTACAGATGTCAAACAGCAGTTATATAGATTGCGCAAGGACAAGAAAAGACCTTTGTTACAATGCAACGATAGAAAGAAAAGATTAACTGAAATGGCTTCCATTAGAAATCCATTGTATGAATCCCTAGCCACCAAAGTAGTGAAAACGGGACACCAGTCTGCACACAAGATGGCAACCATCATAATTAAACACTACCTATGAAAATTGTTCATAGACAATTATCCACTTACTAAATATAATCTGATGATGAAAATTATTAATGTTAAATTAAGCCATTGTGAATATGATATTTTTATCAATGACAGTGGGTTTAACTTTGAAGCGATTCAATCAAAACTAATCAATCGCAAAATAGCCATCATCTCCAACGATGTGGTTGCGCCTTTGTATTTAGATTCCGTACAATCAGAGTTGTCGCCATTCAATTCTGAAATTTTTTCACATATTTTACCCGATGGAGAACAGTTTAAGAATCAGGATTCTTGGTTAAGTATACTGGATTTCTTAGCTGAGAATAATTTCAACCGCTCAGATTTGTTAATCAGTCTTGGTGGTGGTGTGATTTGTGATATGACAGGTTTTGCTGCCGCCTCTTGGATGCGTGGCATTGATTTCATTCAAGTGCCAACCAGTCTATTGGCACAAGTGGATGCTTCAGTTGGTGGCAAAACAGGAATCAACCATCTAAAAGGCAAAAACTTGATTGGCGCATTTCATCAACCCAAAGCAGTTATCATCAATACTTCCACGTTAACGACCTTGCCCAACAGGGAGTTTAAATCTGGTTTGGGTGAAGCCATTAAATACGGGTTTATTAATCAACCTAATTTTATCCAGTGGATGGATGCAAATTCCTATGGTATAAAACAATTAGACTTGGCTTTAATCTCTGAGCTTATTTCTCAATGTTGTCAGTTTAAAACAGAAATTGTTCAACAAGACGAAAAAGAATCTGGTATCAGGGCCTTGTTAAATTTAGGCCACACTTTTGGACATGCCATTGAAACAATCACCCAATACAAACAATACTCCCATGGTGAGGCAGTAGCAATTGGTATGGTAATGGCTGCGGAATTATCGGTTATTTTAAATTTATCCAACAAGAATCTACGAAAAGAACTGGAAAACCACTTGCAAGATTTCAATTTGCAGACTAAGCTATCTAAAAAAATAGAAGCCAGTAGCTTAGTTGAGTTAATGAGACTTGATAAAAAAGTAATTAACCGCAAACACAGGCTTATCCTCATGAAATCCATTGGCAAAGCCTTTATCCAAAAAAACGTATGCGAAGAAAAAATATTAAAAGCCATTACTCAATGCCAATAACGCTTTTTATTTTATTTTTTTCTACCATTGTTTTTTCAAAAGATAAGCCCAAAGAAACCAACATTGTTTGTTTTGCCGCAAAGAATAAATGGGTCTGCGCACCTGAGGATCAACAAGAAATTGCCAGTGAAAAAGCCAACAAATTATTAGAGAACAAACATTCCGAGTTAGAAACTTCAGAGGTTGTTATTAAATCCATTAACATACCCAAATTCGATTCTCCACCTGCACGTATTGAGCAAAAAATACAGACTCCTGATGTGATTACGGAGAATACCACAGTTTCCAAAAAAGAATTAAACAACAGCAAAGAAAGCCTCAGCCCTAAAGTCACCAAATACAAGGAAAATACAAATCCATACGCTGAATTGTGGTCCCATCAGTTGATTGGTGTTAGCACACCACAAAATGCCATTAATTATGTTAGGAAACATAACTTGAACAAAGATGATATTCTTATTATTCAGTCAGTGAGAAATGGCATGGACTGGTGGATAATTTTATTCGGTCTATACCAAGACAAACAAACTGGCTTAGACAGCGTGAGTAATCTGCCAGAAAACATCAACAAACCGTGGTTGCGGCCACTTAAAAATTTGCAAGTTAATGGTTTTATAGAGAAATTTTAACTTAATCATAACGAAATTTTAATCCTTTCTGGGTTAAACTAACCCCAAACACTAAATTATCATATGAGAATCACTATGCCAAAAGTTATCATTTACGGAACATTATTTTGCCCTTATTGTTTTGCGGCAAAGCGCATGTTGAAACAATACAGTATTGAGTTTAAAGAAATTAGAGTAGACAAAGACCCAGAGTTAAAACAGAAAATGATCAGTAAATCAGGTAGATTCACTGTCCCACAGATATTTATTGATGAATACCATGTTGGCGGATACGATGATTTAGTAGAACATACAAAAAATGGCAAATTGCAAAAATTGATGGTGGCTGCTTAATATCAGGATGAGCTTTCGTCCTTTTTCGGCCAAGCATTAATAATAGCATTAACCATTGTCGCCAAAGGAATGGCAAAAAATACGCCCCAAAACCCCCAAATTCCTCCGAAGAACAAAACTGCCAATATAATTGCAACCGGATGCAAATTGTTGACTTCAGAAAATAGCCATGGCACCAGAACATTACCGTCCAACAACTGAATAACACCATAGCTAATAATCAGCCATGCAAACTCAGGTGTCCAACCAAATTGAAAATATGAAACCAACGCTATAGGGATGGTCACTAACGCTGCTCCAATATAGGGAATAAGAACAGAAAATCCTGTTAAAGTCGCCAATAAGATTGAATACTCTAAATCAAACAATACAAATAAGATATAAGTAATCAAACCAACAATAAATATTTCAATGACCTTTCCACGAACATAATTTCCTATTTGTTCATCTACTTCGCCCCAAATTGATAATGTGAGCTTTGAATCCTTTGGAATGAATTTAGCAAACCAAGTAATTATTTCTCTTTTGTCCTTCAACATGAAAAAAACAAGAATTGGTGTTAATACAATGAATATACCAATAGACATTACACTGAAGAATGATGAAACGGTTATGCTTAAAACATTCTGCCCAAGTTGAGTCAATTCTGATGTTATGGTCGTTGTCAAAGAAGCTGCTTGTTCGCTAGAAATGACCGTTGGGTAATTTTCAGGAAGTTTTCTAACAAACTCTAACCCCGTAGATAAATAGGTGGGTAACTGCTGAACCAATTGTGATATTTGTGAAATCAAAATAGGAATGACCCAAAATATCAAAAACATCAAGAGGGCAACAAATAACATAAATACCAAGATTACGGCCATAATTCTGGGGACATTAAGTTTTTGTAGTCGCACCACTACACTTTCCAGCAAATAGGCCAGAACAACACTGCTTAAAAATGGTGAAAGTGGTTTACCCAAAAATATGATCACCGCAAAAAGTATGATTAACATACTTATTAATATGACTACTTGGGGGTTGTCGAAATTTCTTTTAAACCAACTGGATAAAACATTCATGCTAAGTTGTCTCTAAATATAATGGGCATTGATTGAAGCGAGGAAAGCTAATAATTAACCCACAGGGTTATGAGTTAAAAACTAACCCTGAGGGTTAGGATTAATAGTTAAAACTGAAAACTCCAAGAAGCAACACCTTCAATATGTTGATCCAATGATGAATTAAACCGACCAAAATCTGTTGTTCCAATAAACAGAGGTTTATTAGCAAAACTCGCATAAAAATCGAACTGGCCAATTGGTGCACTGTGCGATACACCCAACTTATAACTTACCGATGCAGTATCTTCTGTTAAGATTCTGTCGTAAATTTCTGCAGTTGCCGGAGCTTGTTGCCTTGAAGTGACTTCAAAACTCCAAGAGAACTCACTGCTTATGTTTTGTTCAAAGCTTACCGAATATACAGTCAAATCTTGTAGTTTATATATAGGAGCAAAAATACCGTTGTAAGCATTTAAAAATGCTTCTGAGAATCCCGAATGAACTCTCGAGTCTATATTACTATAAGATATTTTTTCAGCTGAAAAACTCATCTTGTTTGAAAAAACTGGAACTCCTAACGAAACAGTATATTGACTAGGAATATCAAATTCGCCTTGGTCTGAATAACTGCGTCCGTAAGCATCGAACTCATTCATGTTAATTTGACTTTGGTAATCAACACTTATATCTATATCATTAACCAGTTTTTGAGTAAAATTAAACTGATAACCAGTGCCTCTGTTGGTTAGCCTTTGGATTTTCTCAAAATAAACAAAATTTCTAGATGAAGTGGCCACAGTCGTAGACCCCAATGAATCATCAAGGAAACTTTGTTGTACCAATATCGCTGCAACACCAAACGAGCTATTGCCGTTAGAGATAACATATCCTGGTGTGTAGTATTCTTGTTCTAACAATGTAGGTTTAGAATATTTAGAACCCATGGCCAAAGAATTAAAATTAGACAACGAATTTTCTAGTATGGGAGACTCAAATTTAACAGTATCTGATGCAAAAGAAAAATAAATATTGCCTTCATCTAAAACTGAAAAAGAATTATCGGTAAAAACAGGAGCAATAAAATTATTGCCACCATCTGCATAATTGGGCAAGAAATTGATATCCAAAAGATTGCTATTGAACATGCTTCTTTTAAATCTTTTGTTCACCAAGCGATTAAAATAACGGGGATTAAGCTTACTTGATATTTGATCTCTCCATTGACCTAAATACATAGAATTACCAGTAGAACTTGATACTTGGAAGCCCAAGAGCTTATCATCCATACTGTCATCTATTGACATGAGCATATTCGCCGAAGCAGAAGCTGTTCCTGCTAGCAAAATAAACAATGATTTCGATAAAGCTTTATTAATTTTAATAGTCCTATTCAAATAAGTTACATATAGTGTTCGATATTGACAAAAAAACAACAATTTGTCAATAGTCATAGTTGCCTCGCTACAAATCAATTATTTTGTTGCACTTTTGCAACATCTAACCCAGGCAGCCTATAGTGCCTTAAAACCGATATCGTTTCTATTGTACTTACTCTCCCAAGATATGGTTTGGCAATGGTTATATGCCTTAGTTTGTGCTTGCTTAATATCATCACCTAAAGCACATACACACAATACACGACCTCCATTTGTAACCAATTGGCCGCCTATCCGTTTCGTGCCCGCATGAAAGACTTTTCTGTCTGAGTATTTTTCAGAGGCATCTAACCCATAAATAGGAGTTCCTTTGTTGTATTTCTCAGGGTACCCCTGCTCTGCCAAGACCACACCCAAACATGCCCTATCATCCCACTTGATGCTTTGTGTATGCAATGTTCCATCGATTGCTGCCAAACAAAGTTCATCTAAATTACTGATTAATCGCATCATTATTGGCTGAGTTTCAGGATCTCCAAATCGGACATTGAACTCTAGCACTTTAGGATTTCCTAATTTGTCTATCATTAAACCCGCATACAAAAATCCCGTAAAAGGACAGCCTTCAGATATCATTCCTTGAATGGTGGGTTTAATCACTGTTTCTATGGCTTTTTTAAAGACTTTTTCATCAACTATCGGTGCTGGGCTATATGCCCCCATACCACCAGTATTAGGGCCTTTGTCTCCATCGTCTCGGGCCTTGTGATCTTGTGATGTTGCCATTGGGATAAAGTCTTTTCCATCTGCTATGACAATGAATGAAGCTTCTTCACCTTCTAAAAATTCTTCAATGACAATTCTATGTCCAGCCTCACCAAAAGCATTGCCAGCCAACATATCTTCAATGGCCGCAACTGCCACAATTTCATCTTGCGCAATCACCACACCTTTTCCTGCAGCTAAACCATCAGCTTTAATCACAATTGGGTACTGTTGTTTTTTCAAATAACTTAATGCAGAGGGAATTTCTGTAAAACTGGCATACGCAGCTGTTGGGATATGGTATTTTTGTAAAAATTCTTTACTGTAAGTTTTCGATCCTTCTAACTGAGCTGCCTTTGCACTGGGTCCAAAACATGTTATTCCCACCTCATTCATTAAATCAACCAATCCATCACAAAGGGGGTGTTCAGGTCCTACTACCACCAAATCAATGGACTTCGATTTACTGAATTCAATAAGAGCTGCATAATCATTGGCAGATATATCGATATTACTTACATCGTCTTCACTTGCGGTTCCTGGATTGCCTGGAGCTACATAAACATGGCCAACTGAACTTGATAAACTTAAGCGCCATGCCAGTGCATGCTCTCGACCACCAGAGCCAACAACCAAAACTTTATTTTTCATGCCTTTTCTCAATTAATGATTAAAATGTCTGATTCCTGTAAAAACCATCACCATATTGTGCTCATTGGCAGCTTCAATGACTTCCTCATCACGGATAGAACCACCTGGTTGAATGACCGCAACAATGCCACTTGCTGCTGCCGCATCTATTCCATCTCTAAAAGGGAAAAAAGCATCCGATGCCATCACAGACCCGGTGACTTTCAACCCTGCATCTTGGGCTTTAATTCCCGCAATTTTAGCACTCACTACCCGACTCATTTGCCCTGCTCCAACCCCAATTGTCATGAGGTCTTTGCCATAAACTATCGCATTTGACTTTACCCGTTTTGCCACTTTCCAAACAAATTTCATGTCGGCCAACTGTTGTTCTGTGGGTTGCTTTTTGCTTACCACTGTTAACTGTTCATCATTGAGTCTCAATATGTCTGCATCTTGTACCAAGATACCTCCATTAACACGTTTGAACATTTGCCATGGCTTTTCTGGTGTCTGCCATTGTCCACAGTTCAACACCCTTAAATTCTTTTTTACTTTTAATGCTTGGATTGCAGATTCGTCATACTCTGGTGCAATAATCACTTCTACAAATTGTTTTTCTGTAATCGTTTCTGCTAATTTTTTTGTTACTTTACCATTGAAAGCTATAACACCTCCAAAAGCTGAAGTAGGATCAGTGGAAAAGGCTTTCAAATAGGCCAACTCTAAATTAGATTCCAAGGCAACACCGCAAGGATTAGCGTGTTTTACAATAACACAAGCAGGCACATCATCAAATTCCTTGACACATTCTAACGCGGCATCGGCATCGGCTATGTTGTTATAACTTAACGCTTTTCCTTGTAACAAATGGGCAAAACCAACAGTGCCTGGTTGCGTATCTTTTTCGGTATAAAATGCGCCTTTTTGGTGTGGATTTTCACCATATCTCAAATGGCTGCGATGCTTATACTGCATGGTTAAATATCTTGGAAACTCAACTCGGTCACCCGTGTCTTTAATCGAACTCAAATAATTGGCAATTATGCCATCATATTTAGCAGTATGGGCAAATGCCTTAGCAGCCAAAATATGTCTATTGGCATGAGAGATACCACTGTAGGTAATCATTTCATCGATAAATTCTTTGTAATCCTCTGGATCAACCAAAACAGTGACTCTGTCGTGGTTCTTTGAAGCAGCGCGCACCATCGCAGGGCCACCAATATCTATGTTTTCTATGGCTTCTTCAAGTGTAACATCCTTTTTATTAATGGTATTTTCAAAAGGGTACAAATTCACCACTAATAAATCAATTGCTTCTATTCCATTAGCCTGCATTACCTCAGCATCAATTTCAGTACGCCCAAGTAAAGCACCATGAATTTTAGGATGCAATGTTTTAATACGACCATCCATCATTTCTGGGTAACCCGTATAATTAGCAACATCTGTTACTTCATGTCCTTTTTTTCTTAAAAACTCAGCTGTACCGCCAGTGGACAATATTTCAACACCCAATTCTTTTAAACCATTCGCTAAAGATTCTAGGTGGGTTTTATCAGACACACTAATCAATGCACGTCGAATAGAAACTCTATTTTGTGTAGAAGCCATAATATTTTATTTTGATATGAGACGGCGCAGTATTATAACCGCGAGTTATCAGCATAACTATACTGGCAATAGAAAAAGGAGAATTTAATGGTATGAATGGCTATAAAAGAGCATTAAGAGACCATTAGCTTGTGCTTATTGATTTTATTTCTCAAAGTGGTTCTGGTGATTCCTAATATCTCTGAACTTTGAGTTCTGTTGCCTTTGGTAAATTCTAGCACCTCTTCAATAATTCCTTTTTCGATTTGATCGATTACAAAATCATACAAATTTTTTGCCTGATGTCCTTTCAAATCGTTCAAATATTTTCTAACAGTTTGACGAGTGTACTCTTGTAGGTTCATCTTTGCTAACTCATCCCTTTGCATTACCGCTCTCCAAAAGTAGGACTAAAACCTACTTCAAAAGTCACTGCACTTTTGCCAGGACTTTGTAATTCCAAAGTTACGGGAATTAAAGTATTGGGAATCATTCCCGTTGTTACAGTTTCATCATTCATATATTCGCTGGGCAAAAATCTTCTCATGGCGACTATCTCGCCATTCAGATTGGACATCCGCACTTGCAAAGCAGGAAACCCTTGTATTTTTTCATCGCTATTAATTATTCCAGTAGTAATAATCAAAGCATTGTCTCTTCCTGGGTGCTGTCTTATACTGCGAGACACCAAGGCTATTGAGTTTAAATTTGATTCTTCAACTCCTGTATAACAGGCGATTTGCTCGCAAAGTTTTTGCTTCAACATCCCTTCTGGAAGTTGCAAGCTGCCATTCTTTAAAGCCATATTTGCTTGCCATAAAAATCCTGCTAATAAAATCAGGGTAAAAACAGACCACAACAGTGCTGGCTTCTTGTTAGTTGGCGAGTCATCGTCTGCAACAAAATCTGGCTTTACAGCAAAGACGATATTTTCATCTAACTCTTCTACTGTGCTTTCATTTTCTGCTGGTAAATGTTCGCCTTTTTGATCTTGATCTTCTTGTTCAGCTAAAGAAGTCGAAACGTTTACGCTTTCTTGAATAATACTTTGTTTGAACTCATGAGTTAATAGTGGCGGAGGGTTATCATTTTCATGCAATATCAAGTCAGCACTCATTTGAGGTTTATATTCAGACAAAGTATCTAAGGCATTAAAAACAGCACCACAGGAACTGCAACGCACCATAGAACTGGCAGTGGTTAAATCATCAACCGCTACTTTAAATATTTCTCCACATCCTCTACACTGGGTGAACATTGTTAACTACTCTTTTTTCTTGCATAAACAGAAATCCAATCTTCGGTATTATTAATTTCAAAGTCAACAAAACGGTGACTAAATTGTGCAACTATTTCATTGGCTTGCTCTGCTAGTATTCCAGACATTATTAATTCACCATTGTCTTTTAACAAGGTATAAAAAATTTCGACCAATGTTAATAAAGGTGCTGCCAAAATATTGGCCATCACCACATCTAAATT
Source organism: Gammaproteobacteria bacterium (assembly GCA_024280395.1). GTDB lineage: Bacteria > Pseudomonadota > Gammaproteobacteria > Xanthomonadales > Marinicellaceae > NORP309. The sequence goes on from JAJRQG010000150.1 coordinate 52,660, forward strand.
TTCCAATTTAGACACTTTGTTTGAATCAATAACAGTAATGCCATCTAACACACTATTACTTTTCGCATTAACCAAAGTTGATTCTATGGCCTGTGGGTCAATATCCGTACAATACACCTTGTTTGCGCCATGTTTCAAAGCGGCAATAGCCAATATCCCAGAACCACAACCAAAGTCAATCATCTCTAGATTGTTCAGGTTGTTGCCGTCAATCCACTCTAAACACAATGCAGTTGTCGCATGGGTTCCTGTTCCAAATGCCAAACCTGGATCTAAATAAATATTAATCGCTTGCTCGTCCACTGCTTCAAACACACTGGGGATGATCCATGTATTTTCTCCAAATTGCATGGGTTTAAAATGCTCTAACCAAGTCCTCTCCCAAACTTGATTTTGCAACTTGGCTACTTTTATTGAACGACTCGGGTATTTTTCTTTGACTAGTTCTGAAACAGTGGTTTCCTGATAATCATCCAAAGTAAACATGGCCGTTATTTCTATGTCTTGCCATAAGGGCATCTTACCTGGAGCAGGCTCCAATATGGCTACATCTTGAGCATCTCTAAATGTCACCGAACAAGCGCCCAAATCCAATAAATGGGTTTCAATTGAGTCCACTTCTGATTTATTGCAAGGTATATTAACCTCAAAGTAATCATAAGTTACTTCTGACATTATTTGTCCTTATCCAGTAACTTCTCTAAGTAATGGATATTCTTACCACCTTCAACAAAACCTTGATCTTGCATAATCATTTGTTGCAATGCAATATTAGTTTTGATTCCTGAAACCACCGTTTCTGCCAATGCCAAACGCATGCGTTTAATTGTTGTTAAGCGATCTTCACCACGAACAATAATCTTGCCAATCATTGAATCATAATTGGGTGGAACCTTATACCCATCATAAACATGCGAATCAACTCTAACGCCTGGTCCTCCTGGTGCATGAAACACATCAATAGTTCCTGGTGATGGCATGAATGTTTTGGCATCTTCGGCATTCAATCGACATTCAATGGCATGGCCAACAATGTTAATATCGCTTTGTTTAATTTGCATGACTTCACCTGAAGCAATCAACAATTGTTGCTTGATTAAATCAACACCAGTTATGGCTTCAGTTACTGGATGTTCTACCTGAATACGGGTATTCATCTCAATAAAATAAAATCGTCCTTCATCGTATAAAAATTCAAAAGTGCCAGCACCTTCATACTTAATTCTGTTACAAGCATCCACACAGACTTTACCTATTGCTTCACGCTGCTCTGGTGTAATTCCTGGAGCAGGGGCTTCTTCTACTACTTTTTGGTGACGGCGTTGCATTGAACAGTCACGCTCACCCAAATGAATTGCATTGCCATGTTTATCAGACAAAATTTGAATCTCAATATGGCGCGGGTTCTGCAAATACTTTTCCATGTACACTGTTCCATCACCAAATGCTGCTGCTGCTTCGGTTTGGGTCATTTTTATGGCATTGTTCAATGCTGCATCGGTATGTACTACACGCATTCCACGCCCACCGCCTCCAGATGCGGCTTTAATAATAATAGGGTAACCGATCTTATTGGCAATTTTTAAATTTCTCTCTGCATCATCATTTAGAGGTCCGTCAGAACCTGGCACACAAGGTACTCCCGATTCTCGCATGGCTTCAATCGCCGCCACTTTATCACCCATCAAACGAATGGTGTCCGCCCGGGGACCTATAAAAGTGAACCCAGAATTTTCTACACGTTCTGCAAAATCGGCATTTTCCGCCAAAAATCCATAACCTGGATGAATGGCCTCAGCATCGGTCACTTCTGCAGCGGCAATGATTTTCGGGATATCCAAATAACTGTCTAATGATGGAGGCGGGCCAATACAAACCGATTCGTCAGCCATGCCCACATGTTTTTGATTGCGGTCGGCAGTTGAATGTACCGCGACTGTTTTAATACCCATGGTGTGACAAGCACGAAGAATCCTAAGGGCAATTTCACCGCGATTAGCGATAACAACTTTTGAAAACATAAGCTTATTCCTAACTAATCACAAATAAAGGTTCATCAAACTCAATGGGCTGACCATTTTCAACAAGAATTTTTGTTACTGTACCTGAAAATTCCGACTCAATTTGATTGAACATCTTCATCGCTTCTACCACACAAAGTGTGTCGCCTTCTTTGACTTTTTGACCTACTTTCACAAAGGGCTCCGCATCAGGAGAAGATGCCGTGTAAAAAGTTCCTACCATCGGACTACGTTGTGTGTTGCCATCTTCAACACTAACCACAGCTTCTGACTTTTCAGCAATGGGTGCGGTAACAGGAGCTACTTGAGCAGCTACCGCCTGTGGAACAGCATGAAAAGGAGCTGCTACAGTATTTTGTATGTGCCTTGAAAGCTTAACTGACTCCTCACCTTCGTGAATTTCTAATTCTGTTAATGATGAACTTTCTAAAAGCTCTATAAGTTTTTTGATTTTTCTAATATCCACGTGTGTCCCCGTTAAATTAGTAATTGTTTAATATATACATTAGCGCCAGTAAATAACTCTCTGCCCCAAGACCTGAAATTGTTCCAACAGCAACATCAGAAAAGAAACTTTTTTTGCGAAAATCTTCTCTTGCGTAAATATTGGACAAATGGACTTCGATAAAAGGAATTTGAGTAGCTTGTAAAGCATCTCGTATTGCCACTGAAGTATGTGTAAATGCAGCAGGGTTAATGATAATAAATTGGTCTTGCTTATTCATCAAAGATTGAATTTTTTCAACCAGTTCATACTCTTTGTTAGATTGCATGAAATCAATTGAAAACTTTGAACCTTTAACCTTATCTAACATCTTATTCTGGATATCGGATAATCCTGTTGTCCCATAAATCTCAGGTTCACGTTGACCTAAAAGATTGAGGTTAGGACCATTTAATACTGTAATATTCATGATAAATAACGCTAACTTGCCACTAAAAGTACTAATTTTGCATAAAAAATCCGCAAATGTCTATAAAAACTCTTTTATTAGTCTTTTTAGACATTTTGTCTCAAACGTTCGTTTTAAACAACTGATAAGATTTCTTCTATTCCGCAGAACTTACAAGAGTGGACAAATATCGTTCATCATCAATAGACCACCATTCATTGGACAAAAGTTTACACTCATTGGCGAGATCTAAAGCAAGTAATCGTTTACCCAAGGCAAAATTGGCTTTTGATTTTAACAACATCAATGGATAGGAAAAAGGATCGAACTCGAAAGAATCCTCAAGTACCATCAATGCCTTCTGTGGATTGTCCAAGTCTAGATATTGCTCTGCAAGGAGGTTATTTACTTCAATTATCACTTCGCCATCTTGTGTGTTCTTAGCTAATTCTTTGGTCGTTAGCAACAATGTAACGGCTGTTTCTTGCTGGCCTTGCAGCAGATATAGTCTTGCCAACTGCTTATTTAAACGTGGCTGCAACCTTACTTCACCAGTCTCATCAATGTGTGCCTGAACTTGGGAAATCAAATCGATCACACCTTCAACTTTATTTTGGTCAAGAATTAAATCTAAACTTAATAACTTATTGGTCAGTAATGCACTTTTATTTTCTGCCAATTCAGCAAATCGTAAATGTGCTTTCAAACCCATTTCAGATTTCACCCATTGTTTTTGAACCCGACTAAGATCCACGGCAAATTGTTTTGAAATTTGCAACATCGCATTGTAACCAATCTCGATGGCAATTTTTTGCATTTCTTGATTTAGCAATGATGCCTTTTCGAAATACCCTTGAACCATCAATACATAAATAAGTTCGTTTAAAGTAGCACCAATTCCCAGTTTATAGTCCAGGGTCTTACATATTGCTAACGATTGCTCCAAATGATGAATGGACTCCATATACTTAGATTGGTGTGTGGCAATTCGTGCCAGAGTCGTGTGAATTTTGGCCTCACCCAACAAATCTCCCAGTTTAGAATACAATGACAAAGATTTTTGGGCAGATTTTTGAGCTTCTTCAATGTATCCCATTTTTTGTAAGATGCTGGCTTGTTTTTGATAGGTGCTTGCCAGCAATTCTGGATTTAATCTCTCATCTATACTGCTTTCTAACTCATTGAGCAAGCCTAAAGCTTTTTTAAATTCTGTTAGTTTGGTGTAAGTAAAACTGAGGTTGAGCTTTATCTTTTTCAATTGAGGATAGTCTTTATTGGCGTATTCACTAAGAACAGATTTATACAAATCACGATTCACTTCATCCTTGCCCAAAATATTATAAATCAAACCTTTGATACTCTGAGCTTCGATTTTCAACTGTGGATACGTATCTGTTTTTAACACAGTATCAAGCAACGCCAATCCTTGTTGTTGTTTTCCCAGTGCACTTTTCACCCGTGCCAGTTCCAACTTAGCCAATAAAAAGTCTGGTTTTTTCTGTAAACACAGCTGATAATAGTTCTCTGCACTATCGAACTCTCCCTGTGCATAGCTCGCCAACCCATGCATATAAAGCTCAATCAAATAAGAATCATTTGGAATCTGTGAGTCAATCGCACCCAGAGGATTGCTTTCTACAAACACACTAGACAGCCACTTGCTAGCAGCTCTCATGGCCAAAGCTAAATTTTGATTGGTAAAAGAACGACTTTGTTTCAATTGTGATTTATTAGTGACAGATAATTCAACTGTATATGAATGATCATTCTGAATCGTTTTTGAAGTCACTACTTGCAGGTTTGGAGAAATTCTCCATTGTGTACTGATATATTGCTCACGGTTTTGATATTTGGGCCTCTGATCTATGTTTTTCAAATATACATTGTCACTCATGCCAAATACCTGGCCCAAATAAACAGCAGCAGATGTATTCAACCATCCTTCATTACCACTTGCATCCGCAGATGAAATAATCAACAACAATGAGTTAGGCTTATTTTCTGTAGACCGTTTATTTACAACTGCAACAATGAGCACTATAAACAACAACATTGCACCTATCACATAGGCCTTAAATCTTGAAACTTTGGGATTTGAACCTGGTCCTGTTGGCGACTCGTCAAGTAACGAAACATCTGAGACAAAAATAAAACCTTTGCCATAAGAAGTTTTGATAAAATCGTCCTGATTGTGCTCTGAAAACAATTTACGCAATTTTGATATACTTTTATCAATAGAATTTTCAGTCACATATTTTCCTGACCACACTTTTGCTATAATGTCGTCCTTAGAAAAAACTTTATTTGGATTTTGAACAAATAAAAACAATAGATCAAAGAGTTGCTTACTTAACGGGATGACTATTCTATTAAAAGTCAATTCTTGCTTGTTGACATCTAAAGAAAATTTATTAAATTGATAGTTCATTGATTGCATGATAACATTATTTATCAAACTAACTAAACTTTAAATTTCAAATAAATAATCAAGATTGGTTGAACTTCTATGAAAACGAGACCTCAAATTATTCATACTAAAATTCCGAAACAAAGATGCTAAAACGATTCATTTTTCCAATCCTAATACTTGCAGTAATCTTGTATTTTTTTAAACATACGGAAATAAGCAAAAAGCCGTATAAAAACACAGCGATACAAGACAACAATGTCACACTAAAAATTGACAGCAATGAATCAGACAATGTAGCTTTTAAATCAATTAGAAAGACACCACATAATGTTAAAGAAAACCAATCCTCAATAGGAATCTCTAATAAAATCGGATTGGACTATGTTAACGCCTATAGAGATTGGCAATATTTCGAAAACTGCTATACAGATGTCGAAGATTTTGCCAACAACAATGATCCATTAGACACTTTAAAACAACGGTTTGGCAATAGCACAAGAGAGTCTCAAACAGAACCGACACCTCAACAAAACATCTACTATCAACACCATGTAGATATCTGCAAAACACTCACCGATGATGTGGGAGGAGACAATTATAATCAAATCAGATACAATTTATATCTAAGATTTGCGTCATTGACGCCTAAAACAGAAGAAGAAAAACAACTAAATCAAGCTCTCAAACTGCGAGAACAATTGGCTTCATTAAAACTTAAATATTCATATGCCCATTATCCTCAATCGAGTTTAACAGAAAAAGAGCAATCAGCCATCAATTCAGAAATACAACAATTGACTCGATTAATGTTGGAGGTTTACGATGGCAATGATGAATTATCTCCTGAACAAGTACAAACAATTAGAACAGTCATCGATGAAATTGAAAGCTTACAAAATCAATTAAACCAAACAAGTGCAGTTAATCAAGAAAGAATTGAACTCGCAGGACAGAACATAAATACACACTTAAACACAATGGACAGCTTCTTAATAAATGTCAAATCTCCAGACGCCTTTTTAATTGTTATTGGTGAGTTATACAAGCCAGAATACTTACAAAAAGATTCGGGCATCATTCGTCAAATTAAGGCACAAACCCACATTTACGACAATTATTATCTTGCTATACTCAACAATCTCGTCCATCCATTGGTTGCCTGCTCAATGGATTATCCTTGTGACGCGCAATCAGATTTGGTATTAAGTTATTGCTTAGGATTGAAAGACAGTATGTTCAATCAGGCATGCGGCCTTGGCTTAGAAGACTTTTACTTTAACTTTTATATCGGAGCCAATCAATTGGATGATGTAAACAAGTACTTTAATTATTTGGTCAATAGATATGCGAATTAAGCCCGCGATCATTGTTGTTTCAATTCTACTTCTGATAGCTGTTGTCATTAATTGGAGAGTTGAAAATAAAACTGACTTAATTGATTTGCCAAAAAACATTATTGTTCAAACCAAAGAAAAACCTATTGAGAACCCATCCACTGAAACAACATTTACAACAATAGTTAAAAAAACCGATAAAAACACAATAATCCCAACAGTATTTGATGACGACCCCGTGGTGGACATCCAATTAATCATCAGCAACAATCGATTCTGTTATCGTCTTTTGTCAAACATAGCCCAAACCAAAGACTATCTTGAGCAGATTAAAATGAGAGTGAACAATAAGCAGTTTACTTATTTTCAAAACTACACACAATATTGCGAAAAATTAAAGCTAGAACATCCAGAATTCCAATTAACCAACAAACAACGCTTATTGGAACAGAACAAAGATAAGAAAGCCACCAGCCTGTGGGGGCGGATTATTAGCGGAGAACTTGATGTGGATACACTGAATAATTTAGAGATCCAATCGCTACTCAAACAAAACGATGCCAATATTTTAAGCCTTGCTCCCAAGTACTTAGAAAAATACTATGAAAAAGTCATTCACTGGGGTTTAGAAGATGCATTACAAAACCACCAATATGATTATGTAACTTACATCAGATATCACGCTCACCATGTTTACATGTGCAATATCGGTGCTGATTGCGGTAAAAATAGCTCAATAATGGCAAGGATCTGTTATCAAAATTCACTGAGTTGCGGACTCACCTTTCAAGAATACATCAAAACAGTACTTACCCAAGGCCAACAAGCTGACATTCAACTGGCTATGTCATATTTAAGAAACATTTATCAATAAGAATTCTTCATCATGTCATGATTTTATGACATTTCTCGTAAGGAGTATTAAGAAAGGTCTGATAAATAGAAAAATCTCAGGCTTACATAGCTTAACAAGGTCGATTTGAATAATCGTAGGACTGGTCATTCCATTTTAAGGTTATTCAAAGAAGAGATTGTTAAGCTATGAAAGCCCCGCAGGGCAAGGCATCAAGCATTCATCTGCTTCGTTGAAATTTTTAAATAGGGAATAACCCTGATTTTTCAAATTTCAACTCGCAGCTAAATACTTGATGACTTGATGAGAATTCTCTATTTATCAGGCCTTCCTTAAATGAGACCTTTGTAGCTCTAGTACAACTGTATCGACAATCTTAAAACTTTACAATATGGAGAAAAGAATCATGTATATTCTTAAACGATTCATCGTTTGTTTTTGTGCCATTTTTTCTATTAATGCACTTTCTGGTCCAGGCATATGGACATCGTACGGACCCGATGGCGGGCCTGTCTATGATATCGTAACTGACCCCACTACTGCCGGCGTTTTTTACTCTGCAACCAGAGCTGGCGTTTATAAAACCACTACCGGTGGCAACAATTGGGTTAAAATCAACAACGGAATAACCGTTAATTCTATCAAGTCATTGGCTCACCACCAAAGTTCAACAAACATAGTCTATGCTGGCGGACTTGCTTCGGTTTTTAAAACCACGGATGGTGGATTGAATTGGGTTAATTCTAGTACTGGATTACCTATAGATTCTTTAATAATCAACCTTTCGTTGGCACCTCTATCCAGTGATACCATATACATTTCAACTCAACCTAATGGTGTCTATAAAACGATCAATTCAGGAGTAACATGGTCGCCAGCTAATGCTGGACTTACGGCCATAGTCAATGCTGTTCGAGTTAGCCCTACAAATACAAACCGTGTCTATGCAGCAGTATCAGCCTCTACAACATCTACTCAAGCTGGCTTATTCGAAAGCACCAACGGTGGCTTATCATGGACTAATGTCAGTTCTGGCATTGAGGCGCCCTATAACTCTGGCGACGGCGTCACCAATATTCAGTTTACAGGAATTGTCGGTGAAATGTATATCACCACATATTCAGGTGTATACAAAAGCGATGATAATGGGCTGACCTGGCAATTCCAAACAGGTCCTAGTGGCAATAATATCGCCGTTAATCCAAGCAACAATAATGAAGTTATCATTAGTGGTTCAATCGGATTATGGGTTACTACCAATGGCGGTACTAGCTGGACACAAACACTCAGTGGTTTTCAAGGCAATGCTACCGAGGTGGCCTCTTCAACAATTGTCACCTATGACCCATTTGATCCAACATTTATTTTAGCGGGCTCCGCCGCAAATGGTGTTTACTTGAAAGCTGGTTCGTTTCCTGCTTGGGTGCCTGTCACAGATGGAATGAATGCGCAGACTATACGAGGATTAGCCATACATCCTGGCGCAAGCAATCGAATCTATGCCGCTGTAGGTGATGTTTTTTCCCCCAGTTATTTTAACTTCATTAGTACAGATTCAGGAGTCACATGGAATGAATCAAGTATGGGTTTAACTGGATTAAATTTTCGCGACATTGAAGTTGATCCATTTACAGCCACAACCATTGCTACCACCAGTATTTATGCGGTGGGTCGTGACACACCAGCAACCACCTTTGCTGGCACACTATCAAATGCCGATGGTGGCATCTACAAAAGCAACGATGGTGGCAACACCTGGTCAACAATAGATATAGGTATTCCCTTATCACCATTTTCGCCTAATTTAAGCTATTTTGGCACAGTTAGAGATATATCCTTAGACTTAAATAGCAGCATAGCTGGAGGACCTGTCCAAACATTATTTGTAGCAGGTTCGGGAAGGTTTCAGAGTGATGGTACTGGGGGTTTTACAAAAATAGCGGCACGACTATACAAGTCTATTGATGCTGGGGCTACGTGGAACCCATCCGATACGGGCATCGGTGCTCCGACCACTAGCAGGTTTCCATATCCTGCTGCCGTCAAAGTTGTGATCGACCCCTCAGATTCGTCTATTATGTATGCAGCAACTTTTCTCTTTGGTTATGATTCTTCAGCCACTGCTCCAACAATAAAAAATGGTATTTGGAAATCCACAGACGCAGGGGCAACTTGGACACATGCCAGCATCGGCATACCTACTGTTTCAGGCATTGGGACCAGTGCTTTTAACGTTCTTTCTTTGGTAATTGATCCGATTACAACAAACCGATTATATGCATCTGTTCACGATTTAAACACTTTTGAATCACAAATTTATAAAAGTGAAGATTCAGGAACAAGTTGGTCATTAGCCAACACAGGCATTGCGACATCCGATGTACGAGATATAATGGTTGATTCCACTGGCGTTGTCTATGCAGCAGCCGCAGGAAATTCAGGCAACCCTGGTGGAGTATATCAATCTACAGATTTTGGCACCTCTTGGCAATCAATAAGTATTGGTTTAGACAGCACAGTTAGTGCATTACAATTAAAAATTGATGAATCAGGTGTTAACCCAATACTATATGCTGGAACCACTCAATCCGTTCATTCTTTTGAGATCTTACCAGATGCCGATACCGATGGCGTTTCTAACACTACAGAATCAAGCTCTCCTAATGCTGGTGATGCTAACAATGACGGAATATCAGATGCCAATCAAAACAACGTTTCTTCTTTGCCTATGAAGGAGATTGATAATAATGTATATAATAAAATTTTCACAATAGGACTGTCAAATTTCGCCACCATCGAAGTAACACCAATAACAGGAAACTGTAACAAACTGGAGGATGTTCAGTCTCTGAGCAATGATGATGTACCCAATGATGCCCCTCGATCCTTTGCTTATGGAATTTTCAGGTTTGAGATTGTCGATTGCCAAAACGCAGAAGTTACCCTTACATTCCATGCTGCGACTGATTTTATTGACACCGCTTGGTCGATGAGAATTTTCGCACCCGTACAAGCCGGTTCTACTGAATTTATATGGCAAAATTTTCCAACCACGATTTTGAACAATCAATGGACGATAAACCTCACCGATGGCCAACTAGGAGACATTCGCCCAAATAATGGTCGCATCCTGTTCCAAGGAGGGGTTGGGTTTTTTAATGAAAACGTATTCGTCAATGGTTTTGAGTGAATATTTACCTTGCTAGATATTGAAACTTCATACAAAAATAGAATTCGCTTGTATTTATTGATTTGTTTAGACTAGTCCACTAGATTCGGCTAAAATACCCTTCCAGCCGTGAATCATTAGTTATTCATTTATAAATCAACAAAATTACACTATTTTATATGAGCAATTCAAAATTAGACTCTGTTCTTTTCGCTGGACAAAAAAAAGCCATTTTAGCCCTTGAAGACGGAACTATTTTCAATGGGATTTCAATAGGATATGAAGGAAATTCTACTGGAGAAATCGTTTTCAACACTGCCATGTCTGGTTATCAAGAAATACTTTCAGATCCTTCTTATGCAGAGCAAATCGTTACACTGACTTACCCTCATATTGGGAATACCGGGTGCAATTCTAGCGACAATGAATCTGCTCAGACACATGTAAAAGGTCTGGTGATTAAAGATCTACCAAAGTTGGCATCTTCTTGGCGTTTTCAAGAATCACTGCAACAGTATTTAATTAAGAATAAGATTGTAGCGATTGCAGATTTAGATACACGCGAATTAACTAAGATTTTGCGCACAAAGGGTGCGATGAAAGCCTGCATTATGACTCAAAACATTGAAGAGTTAGATGCTATCGAACAAGCCAATAATTTTTCTGGGTTAGAAAACATGGATTTAGCCATTAAAGTCACTTGCGCAAAACCCTATCAATGGCAACAAGCTGAATTCGATTTAAGCGCCAATGATTTCAGTGAAAACAACGATAAAAAATACAAAGTAGTGTGTTATGACTATGGTGTCAAATACAATATATTGAGAATATTGGCTTCACTTAATTGTGACATAACAGTTGTACCAGCTGACACTTCCACCAAAGAAGTCTTAGCTATGCAACCAGATGGCATATTTCTATCCAATGGCCCTGGTGATCCAGCGGCTTGTGGTTATGCAATCCAATCAACCAGAGAAATACTGCAATCAGGTATACCCTTGTTTGGCATTTGTTTGGGGCATCAAATACTGGCACTGGCCAGTGGTGCGAAAACCACCAAAATGAAGTTTGGACACCATGGAGCCAATCACCCTGTACAAGATTTAGAAACAACAGAGGTAATGATTACTTCGCAGAACCATGGTTTTGCCGTTGATGAATCCAATATTCCAGACAATCTACAAGTCACTCATAAATCCTTATTTGATGATTCGGTACAAGGCATTAAACGCACGGATTGTTTTGCCTATAGCTTTCAAGGCCACCCAGAGGCCAGCCCAGGGCCACACGATGCAAAAAAACTATTCCTCCCATTTATACAAAAAATGAAGGACAATAAAAAACAGGAGAGCTCCAATGCCTAAACGTACCGACATTCAAAGCATCCTCGTACTTGGAGCTGGTCCAATCGTCATCGGACAAGCATGTGAATTTGACTACTCTGGAACACAGGCCTGCAAAGCCCTAAAAGATGAAGGCTACAAAGTGATTTTGGTTAATTCCAATCCAGCTACGATAATGACCGATCCCGAAACTGCGGATCGCATTTTTATCGAACCGATTAATTGGCAAACTGTTGCCAAAATCATTGAACAAGAACGACCAGATGCTCTACTTCCTACAATGGGCGGACAAACCGCTTTAAACTGCTCTCTTGATTTGGTTGCACGTGGTGTATTACAAAAATTCAATGTAGAAATGATTGGCGCCACACGTGAAGCCATTGATATGGCAGAAGACCGTGAATTATTCAAAAAAGCCATGACAGAAATTGGTTTGGGAACACCGGTATCCTACATGGTTCACAACATCGAAGAAGCGCGCATTGCACAGAAAAAAATTGGCTATCCTGTCATCATCCGACCCTCATTTACCATGGGCGGAACAGGTGGAGGAATCGCTTACAATTTAGAAGAATTTGAAGACATTACTGCCAATGGGTTAAAAATGTCTCCCACCTCAGAAGTCTTATTGGAAGAGTCTTTGCTGGGTTGGAAAGAATACGAAATGGAAGTAGTGCGCGATAAAAAAGACAATTGCATTATTATATGTTCAATTGAGAACTTAGACCCGATGGGCGTGCATACAGGCGATTCAATCACAGTAGCACCAGCACAAACTTTAACCGATAAAGAATACCAAATCTTGAGAGATGCCTCATTGGCAGTGTTGCGTAAGATTGGTGTAGATACAGGTGGTTCTAATGTGCAATTTTCTATCAACCCAGAAAATGGCCGTGTGATTGTTATTGAAATGAATCCTCGTGTTTCGCGTTCATCAGCGCTGGCATCAAAAGCAACAGGGTTTCCCATTGCCAAAGTTGCCGCCAAATTGGCGGTCGGTTATACCTTGGATGAACTGCAAAATGAAATTACTGGCGGTGCAACACCTGCATCGTTTGAGCCAAGTATAGATTATGTCGTCACAAAAATACCACGTTTTGCATTTGAAAAATTTGCCAAAGCCGATAATCATTTAACCACTCAAATGAAATCCGTTGGCGAAGTAATGGCCATTGGTCGCACCTTTAGTGAATCATTACAAAAAGCCTTGCGTGGATTAGAAACTGGATTAAATGGATTAGATTCAATAGTTAATCAAGCCGACATTGATGAAGGATTTGATATAAACAAAGAGTTGCGAGAACCCACTTCTGATAGACTTTTATATGTAGGTGATGCGTTTAGATTGGGTTACAGCGTGGAGAAACTATTTGAAATTTCTGCCATTGATCCTTGGTTTTTAAAACAAATCGAGCACATTATTCAAGTAGAACAAGTGCTTTCAGAAACCGATGTTACTGATTTAAATGCCAAGCAAACAATAGAATTGAAAAAACTGGGTTTCTCCGATTCAAAATTAGCAGAACTATTAAGCATTTCAGAAAAGGAATTCACCAAAATCAGGCATAAACTTGATATTCGTCCAGTCTACAAAAGAGTCGACTCCTGTGCGGCCGAATTTGATGCCAGTACCGATTACTTTTATTCAACATACGAACAATTCTGTGAATCTAATCCTACCAATAACAAGAAAATTATGATTCTTGGTGGTGGCCCCAATCGCATTGGTCAAGGCATTGAGTTTGATTATTGTTGTGTACATGCAGCACAGGCACTCAAAGAAGATGGTTTTGAAACCATCATGGTTAATTGCAATCCTGAAACTGTTTCTACCGATTATGACACCGCAGATAGACTATATTTTGAATCCCTTACACACGAAGATGTGATGGAAATTGTACATGTAGAAAAACCCGATGGAGTGATTGTTCAATACGGAGGACAAACACCATTGAATCTAGCCAACGGTTTAAAAGCTGCCGGCGTACCGATTATTGGTTCACAACCCGAATGTATTGATATGGCAGAAGACCGCGAGTTATTCAAAGCCATGTTGGATAAATTAAAGTTAAGACAACCACCCAACCGCATTGCTAAAAATGTTGAAGAAGCTGTTGGCCTGGCCAATCAAGTGGGTTATCCACTGGTGGTCCGCCCCTCATTTGTATTGGGCGGTCGCGCGATGGAAATTGTACATGATGACAAAGAACTGAATCGTTACATGCACGAAGCTGTAAAGATTTCAAATGATTCACCCATTTTGTTAGATCGTTTTTTAGACCATGCCACCGAAGTCGATGTCGATATTATTTGTGATGGAGAAGACATTTTCATTGGCGGCATCATGGAGCACATTGAACAAGCAGGCGTTCACTCTGGAGATTCATCCTGTTGTATCCCTCCTTTTTCATTGTCGCTTGAAGTACAAAAAGAATTGGGCCGACAATCTGGATTAATGGCCAAAGAATTGGGTGTAATCGGCTTAATGAATACCCAATTTGCCATTCAAGGCGATGATATTTACATTCTTGAAGTCAATCCCAGGGCATCAAGAACTGTTCCCTTTGTTTCTAAAGCCACTGGTTTACCCTTGGCCAAAATAGCCGCACGCTGTATGGCTGGAATCAGTTTAAAGCAACAGAATGTTAAAGAACGATTAACACTTAACCATTATTCTATCAAAGAACCCGTTTTCCCTTTCTTGAAGTTTCCAGGAGTTGATCCAATACTCGGCCCTGAAATGCGTTCCACAGGCGAAGTCATGGGCATTGGTAAAAGCTTTGGGGCAGCGGTTGCCCGTTCGAAGCAAGCCAGTGATACATCAATGCCATTACAAGGTACTGCATTTATCAGCGTAAGAGAAGCTGATAAACAAGAAGTTTTACCTCTGGCTGAGATATTACAAAGCATGGGGTTTGATTTAATTGCCACTGGCGGAACTTGTGAATTATTAAGAAATCACGGCCTTTATTGCGAACGAGTAAACAAAGTTACTGAAGGAAGACCACATATTGTTGACAAAATAAAGTCAAAAGAAATAGAATTCATTATTAATACAACCGAAGGCTCTCAAGCCATTTCGGATTCATACTCTATACGCAGAGAAGCCTTGCAACAAAAAATAAATTACTCCACCACCATTTATGGAGCTGCTGCAACATTAGAAGCGTATAAACATTTAGATAAACAACAAATTTATTCACTTGATGAATTACATAATTTAGATCATTTAAGTGAATAACAAGGAAAATAACAATGAGCTTAGCCCCGTTAACAGCCGCAGGTGCGGAAAGATTACAAAACGAATTAAAACGATTGAAGACTATAGAACGCCCGAGGATCATCGAAGCAGTAGCCGAAGCTCGCGCCCACGGAGACCTTAAAGAAAACGCCGAATACCATGCAGCACGTGAAGAACATGGTATGAACGAAGCACACATAAAATACCTAGAAGGCACATTATCCAATGCACAAGTGATAGATATTTTAAGCTTGAATGTCGGTAACAAAGTAGTCTTCGGCGCTACTGTGACTTTAGAAGATGACGATGAAAAAACCGTCACTTATCAAATTGTTGGAGATGTAGAAGCCGACATCGACCAAGGACAAATTTCTATTTCATCACCCATTGCCAGAGCATTAATTGGTAAAGAATTAGATGATGAAGTTGAAGTAAGAGCACCAGCTGGCGATGTGACTTATTATATCACTGATGTGAAATACGTTTAATAAAACCGCCATTTTGAGACAAGGTCTGGCCTTGTCTCGACAATTCAAAAAGTGAAACCTTTGGTTTTATAATAACCTAGAAAGATAAATATTTAATTAATTTATGAAGCCAAAAAATGGTATCATTGTTATATTTATTCTAATTCAATAATAATTTTTCAAGGGGACACCAATGCGAATATTACAAACTGTTTTTTTAACTCTGCTCTTACTTTCATTGGCTGCTTGCCAAACAAGCAATAAATACACAACCAACGTTGAATCTAAAAAAGACTCAAATTCTCTAAACTTAGATATCCCTTATGAACAATTTATATTAGACAATGGACTGACCGTTATTTTACATGAAGATCATTCTGACCCGATTGTCGCGTTGGCTACCATTGTACATGTAGGTTCTAACCGTGAGAAACCAGGAAGAACTGGCTTTGCACATTTCTTTGAACACATGGCGTTTAACAACTCCGAAAATGTTCCCATGGGCGCTAACCGCAAAATGATCCCTGAATTGGGTGGTACGCGCAATGGTGGTACCTGGAGTGATGGTACGCAATATTATGAAGTGGTTCCCAAGGATGCTTTTGAAAAACTGATGTGGATTGATTCGGATCGTTTTGGCTATATGATTAATACCGTTACCCAAGGAACCTTAGAACGCGAAAAGCAAGTGGTGAAAAACGAAAAAAGACAACGTGTTGACAATCGAGCATACGGACATACAGGACATGTGATTAAAAAAGCCCTTTATCCAAAATCCCATCCTTATAATTGGACGGTGATTGGTGATTTAGAAGACTTGCAAAATGCCACATTAGATGATGTTAGAGAATTTTACGATGAATTTTATATTCCTGCGAATGCTACTTTGGTTATTGCTGGCGACATAGATATTGCAAAGACAAAGTCATTAGTAGAAAAGTGGTTCGGTGAAATCAAAAAATCACCCGCAATACCTGATTTGCCTGCCCAACCTGTTACATTGACAGAAACAATAAAACGTTATCACATTGACAGCTTTGCTAAATTACCAGAACTTAGAATTACTTTCCCAACAGTTGAACAATATCATCCCGATTCATATGCATTAGATGCATTGGCAAAAATACTGTCAGATGGGAAAAAATCGCCTCTATTTACCACCCTTGTTGAGAAAAACAAACAAGCGCCAGCAGTATATGCTTATCAACGATCAAACGAGTTAGCAGGAACTTTCACCATCCATATCCGAGCCAATGCTGACGTGGACTTAGATGATGTTTATCAATCTATCGTAGAAAGCCTCATTAAATTTGAAAAGGAGGGTGTTAGGGAAAATGATTTAATTAAAATAAAAGCCTCACAGGAGATCAATTTTTACAATGGCATATCCAGTATCCTCAATAAAGCTTTTCAACTGGGTATTTACAATGAATTTGCTGGCGACCCAGCTTACATCAAAAAAGACATTGAGAATATTTTGGCTGTTACAAAGGATGATGTTGTTCGGGTTTTCAATAAGTACATTAAAAATCAACCTGCCATAAT
Source organism: Gammaproteobacteria bacterium (assembly GCA_024280395.1). Classification (GTDB taxonomy): domain Bacteria; phylum Pseudomonadota; class Gammaproteobacteria; order Xanthomonadales; family Marinicellaceae; genus NORP309. Next base: position 69,936 of record JAJRQG010000150.1, read on the forward strand.
CACCAGTTTTGTGCCCAAAGAAAATGTTTCATTAATAGTTGACGGTTCAGAGAAAGCAAATATTGTAGAAGAAGAAATTACCCAAGGATTAGAAGAAAAATTTGAAGAAGACTTAAATCCAATCTTCACTCTTACACCATCAAAATATGACAGAACCGAACCACCTCTGAGCGAATTACCGACCAAATCCATACCAAGCATTTGGCACAATAAAACGAATAATGGCATTAATATTGTTGGTATAGAACAACATGAATTACCGCTAATCAATTTTAGTTTACGTATAGAAGCAGGCCGAATTTTGGATGATCATGATAAACTTGGCACGGCCAGTTTACTGGCACAAATGATGAATGAAGGAACTGAATTTAAGACTCCCATTGAATTAGAAGATGCTATCGGCTTATTGGGATCACGTATTTATGTGGGATCTAGTGCTACATCATTGGTAATAGCTGGTAATACCTTGCAACGAAATTATCAGAAAACCATGGATTTAGTAACGGAAATATTGTTACACCCCAGATTTAATCAAGCTGATTTTAACCGCTTAAAAACCAAACAACTCACTTCAATAAAATCAGATCTTGCCAACCCAAACACTGTTGCTAGAAATGTTTTTTATCGCAAGATATATGGAGACAATCATGTATATGGCCAAAAATCTAGCGGCTCTTCTAAAACGGTCACCAACATCAAACTAGAAGACATAAAATCCTATTATAAAAACAATCTAATATTAGCAAATACCTCTTTTAGAATAGTCGGCAGCTACAAACCAAAAGAAGTGATGAGCTCATTGGCGACCATCAATGATACATGGAAAACTCCAAATGAAGTTAAATTCCCAACAATGCCCAAGATACAATTGGTCAACTCTCCTAAAGTATATTTCATTGATATTCCTGGCGCTAAACAATCTGCTTTGTTTGTTGGCAAACCCACAATCAACGCACAACACAACGATGCAAACAGATTAGACATCGTCAATACACCTCTGGGTGGCGGAATGAGTGCAAGACTGGGGCAAATACTGAGAATTCAGAAAGGCTATACTTATGGAGCCTATTCCTATATTGACAACAACAATATCCATGGAACGTTTGTGGCCTCCTCTCAAGTACGAAGCAATGTTACCTTAGAATCTCTTAAAATTATTCAACAACAATTTAAAGAATTTCACCACGCCTTATCAAAAGAAGAATTAGAGATTACAAAAAATAAAATCATCAAAGGCAATAGCCGTAAGTTTGAAACACTGCGCCAATTGTTAAGCATCGCCAGTGATATAGATTATTACCATTATTCTGATGATTACTTGCAACAACATCAAATAGAGTTGGAATCAATGACTTTAAAGGAAGCCAAATCTATTATCCAATCAAATCTAAACGAACAACAAATGATATACGTTATTGCTGGAGATGCAAAAACTCAATTTGCAAGGGTCAAAGATTTAGGATATGGAGAGCCAATTTTATTGGACCGTTTGGGCAATGAAATTCATTAACCTAAAAGAGATTGATATAGTAATAAATCAACATTAAACTGGTTTGAAACAGTAGATTGTTTTTTCTGTGTCAAGCACTAGGTATACTGCAACCTAACAATGAGTAATAAAACATTGCTTTTGTTTTAGATTGAAACCATTCCTATTTTTAAACGACTTCAGCGTCATGAATTGTTGATGATTATCGAATAGAGATTTAATCAATACCGTAAACAAATATATGCCATTCAATTTTATAAAAAAATTCCACTTGGGATTGTTTCTGCTGCTTATTTCTCCAGCGGTATTGTCTCAACCCGCTTCAGTAGTCATCACAGAAATTGCTGATGGACTGACCAATGGTGTCGGACTGGCCAATGCTGGAGATGGTAGTAACCGTTTATTTGCTGTGCAAAAAACAGGAGAAATAATCATCTGGGATGGCAGTACATTTTTAGCCACGCCCTTTTTAAATCTAAACGCTATTGTCAGCAGTGGCAATGAACAAGGATTATTGGGATTGGCTTTTCATCCGAATTATGCCAGCAATGGGTACTTTTATGTTAATTATACCGACCTTGTTGGCACTACGGTAGTTGCCATGTATCAGGTTTCAGCCAGTGATATTAATGTCGCTGATTCAAGTTCAGCATTACAAATACTTAGCATCGCACAACCTTCACCTGATCACAACGGCGGTGATATCCATTTTGCCAACGATGGATTTCTGTATATTGCAACAGGCGAAGGCGGCGGTGGTGGCGTGTCTCCTGCCCAAGATGCTTCAAATTTATTGGGTAAAATTTTAAGAATCGATGTCAATGGCGATGATTTCCCATTGGATACATCAAAAAATTATGCTATCCCCCCAAACAATCCATTTGCTGGCGTGACTCCTGGTGCAGATGAAGTCTGGCTAATGGGTCTGCGCAACCCATGGCGCTTTTCTTTCGACCGTCAAAACGGAGACATTTATATTGGTGATGTTGGAGAAGGTGCATGGGAAGAGGTGAACTATATAACAAGTGCTGTGGGTGGTGAAAACTTCGGATGGCCTTGTTATGAAGGAGTTAACGAGTTTGATTTAACAGGATGTGGAACTATCGCAAACTATATTTTTCCTTCACTCTCTATCGCTTATCCAAACAATACTTGTGCGGTTGTTATCGGGGGCTTCAATTTTAGAGATCCCGTTTATCCTCGATTAAATGGTTGGTATTTTTACAATGATTGGTGCACGGGCATTTTATGGGCTGCAGACACTAACTCAGGCAGCACGTGGAATGCTTTTAATGTAGGCTCCATGGGTACATTCTTTATTACTGGTTTTGCCGAAGGTGAAAATGGCGAACTGTATATCGTTTCAAACTGGAAAATATTTCAAATAACAGACTCAATTACAGACGTTGTTTTTGCCAATGGGTTTGAATAGCTATTCAAAAGAATCCTTAAACACGATTCCCAAAGAAAGCTGTCTTGGACCATATTTTGGCAAAGGCTTGTTTAATTCATATGCGCCCAAATCTGGAGCAATGCCGCTATAACCATCATTGATATTCGCCAATACAAGTCCCGCATCGACCGCATTACAATTTGCATTCAAAGTCATGTATTGAGGTGGAATAGTCGCTGGTGGAGGCGCAGGAACATCAAAGGTTTCAAAACAAGTAGCATGGTCAATTTGCACAGAGTTAGCCGCTTGTCCTGTATACGCCTGAAAAGCTGGAATATCTACCAATCGTTGACCTTGCCACTTAAACGCATAAACATAATTGCCCCAATCATATCCCTCATGACTCCAATTGGTTCGCCAATTAACACCACTACTAGCACCATCTTCCCAAACGTATCGATCTTGAATAGAAATCCACAAGTTGTTGGTTGATTGAAAACTTTGCATAAGGCCAGAACTTGAGCTGATTGGGCCACTCCAAGCAACCAAAGTATTGTGTGCCAATAACACCCTATCTGTCCGTGTTCGAAGTTTTAAAGTATCCTCTCCTGGTGCTGCCACTTGATTGTAAAGCACATACCACGGTGCACCGTTCATCGGTTGAAAACTAATGCCATTGTTATTGGGATTGGATATCCTATTGCCCCAAATGCGAATATTGTTGTGACCATAATCCCCTTCAATTCCATCATCCGTGGTTTCAAAGATGTCATTTCCATAAATATCCACATTGCTGCGAGGATAAGACAGACCATCTGCCACTCTAGAAATACTGTTGTAAGCAATGGTATGACCCGATGTGTACCACAGTTCTATGCCCTCACCTGAGAAATTAGAGCCATTGTTTGGGTCGTTATCACCAATGATGACATTATCAGCTATATACCAATTTTCACCACCATCATTTAAATAGATACACATGTGGCAATTTTCAAAATAATTTTCCGTTAAAACGATATTTTTTGGGCCTGGTGGCGATGTCCTAATCCCATAAGCATTATTGCCAGTAACATATATAAATTTTAATTGGTGCAACCAAATATAATCAGCCTCAATTCTCACCTGATTGAATATCACATCACCATCACCAGCAGAACGCCAAACAATTGGATTGTTCAAAGCTCCTGGCTTTGTAAAATATACCTGTCCCGCCGTGCCATAATCTCCAGCATGCAATAAAAATATATCACCGGCTTGCGCAATGTTTTGGGCACTGCTGATGCCTTGAAAAGGATTGCCCATCGAGCCATCCCCGCCAGAAGTCCCTGGTATCACATGATAGGTGTTTCCACCTATAGGAAAAGCGGGGACTGCTTTGGTAGATATCAGCTCTGTTCTTATCTCATTACCACCATCAGTATCTGAAAATGTTAAGCGTACCTGATATTCTGTGACTGGGTCTAAAAACATGATACTCCCAGCCAACATGTCATAACTTTGAAAATTAACCCGAAACAAAGGTTGAGCATCCTGCCAAGTGCTCGAACCATTAATGCGGTACTGCACCAAACAAATGGCATTGTTCTGCGTATCTCCGCTAATATTCCACTCAACGCCAATAGACCTGATGGTCGAATATATTTTAAAAGCTCCTGTTGTTGTTTGTGCTTGTACGTGCAAACTGGTGGTGAGAACCAAGACTGTAAGCAGAACGAAGGAGATTATTTTTTTCATAGCACTATTAGACTCAATTTTATAGATTAAATTTGTGAACCAATTAACTAAAACAAAATTCGCTTTTAAAACGATTTAGCCATAGAATATCACTATCAAAATTTTCATGCAGATACATACAATCAATATGATCAAAATAAAAAGAAGGACAATCACTGAAAATAAAAGCCTTGAGCAAACAGGACTTCCCCCACTAATACAAAGGTTATATTTGTCACGCGGCATCACCGACCCAAAACAAATTGATTACCGACTCAAACATTTACACACTGCACAACAGTTATCAAATATTCAGAATGCTGCCAACATCGTTATTGATTCAATCAAGAACAGCAAAAAAATTGTTATAGTAGGCGATTTTGATGCCGATGGTGCTACAGCGACTGCTCTTTGTTTGCGGGCATTTAGGGCTTTTGGTCATCATAACATTGATTTTTTGGTCCCCAATCGGTTTGATTTTGGTTATGGGCTAAGTACCCAACTTATCCCTATTCTACAAGACATGCAATGTGATTTGATTATCACGGTGGACAATGGCATTTCTTCAATTGATGGAACACAGGCCGCGATTGATGCGGGTATGCAGGTGATTATTACCGACCATCACTTGCAAGCAGAAATATTGCCCAACGCCGATGCAATTGTCAATCCCAATTTACATGGAGATGAATTCCCCAGTAAAAATCTGGCCGGTGTGGGTGTGGTGTTTTATCTATTAGCCGAAATTCGCAGTCAATTGAATGATTTGAACTGGTTTGTTGAAAATGACCTAATCGCACCCAATTTGGCCCAATGGTTAGACATTGTTGCATTAGGCACCGTTGCCGATATGGTTGGATTAGATGACAACAACCGAATATTAGTCACCGAGGGAATCAAACGCATCAAGGCGGGGTATACGGTGGTCGGAATAAAAGCCATACTCAAGGTTGCCGGCAAAGAAATTGACAAAACCACCACCGAAACATTTGGCTTTGTTATTGCACCGCGCTTAAACGCCGCGGGTCGGTTAGAAGACATGAGTATTGGCATAGAATTGCTCACCACCGATGATGAAAACAAAGCCTTCTTGTTGGCACAAGAACTGGACACTATTAATCAGCAACGCAAAGAAATTCAAAAAGACATGCAAAAGGTTGCAGACAGTGTGGTCAATGAATTGGACAAGATAAAAAAATTGCCTGATGGAATTTGTCTATACCACAAAGATTGGCACCAAGGCGTCGTTGGTTTACTGGCATCCAAAGTTAAAGAAAAGACCAATCGACCTGTCATTGCTTTTGCTCCTGAAAATGATGAATCAGTGATTCTCAAAGGGTCTGCACGAAGCATCTCTGGCTTTCATATCCGAGATGCTTTGGTCGATATTGAAACAAACCACCCACAACTGATGCATAAATTCGGTGGACACGCAATGGCTGCAGGACTGTCCATTAATCGAGAAAACTACGAAGATTTCCGCCATATATTCAATCAATATGTCAACAATGCTCTGACCGAAGAACAACGCCAACACACCATCGAAACCGATGGTGAATTAGACTCCATAGATTTGTGTCTAGCCGTAGCCGAAGAGTTACAGAGCCATGGTCCTTGGGGGCAAAACTTCCCTGCCCCTTTATTTGATGGTTGGTTCAATATCATCGACAAAAAAGAAGTGGGTACCGGCCACACCAAACTCACCCTACAAACCCAAGATTTTAGCAAAAGAATTAGTGCGATTGCTTTCGGAATCCACCCCAATCAATTCAAATCCGAAGACGGTAAAAATCAAATCACCTATAAACTAGATATCAATGAATTTCGCGGGCGAAGGAGTTTACAATTGATTGTTCAAGATATTATTTATTAATGCGATGAATACTTATTTTCGTATTTCCAAGACCTGTTATACTGATATTTATTAAAACATATGGGGTTTATTATGTATAAAAAATGGACTAAATTATTTATAGTTACAGTCATGTTGCTGATTTTAAACAGTTGTGACAGCTACAAAGCTTATCAGGATTATAAGATCAGAGAAATCATCAATGATAAAACCGCTTCAATTAACAGAGAAAGGATGTCAATTCATGAGTATTATCTAAGAAATCAGGCATTTCCTAAAGATGATTCATTTTCTAAAAAATTCATTGAAAAGAAAGATTTTGTTTATAATCCAAGTAATGGTCAAATCACCATATTTATTTCAGAAAACGACCCAGAAGAAATAAATGAATTAATAGGTGAAAAGTTAATCTATACGCCAGGATTTAATGAAGATACATATCTTATGACATGGACATGTAAAACGACAATTAATACATCACTGGCTCCCTACTGTCAGTAAATTTCAAATAAGCTACAATCAATGGCGTCAAAGTCTGACTTCATCGATGTAGTAAATATAACCCAGAGGGTTGGAACAATATTTTGTCATCTATAAATCTTATTTAGTTCTAGGTCGAATAAGATTATAAAGACTCTTTAAGCTCATTTAAATCATCTACAATTTGATCTGCAGATAATGCCTGAAAATAATAACTTTCTCCACTTGCCTCAATTACAATCTTACTTGAATTCTTATAGATATAACGCTTATAAAAACCAAATTTCAACAACCAATGATCAACCAGTAAACCTGATGCTTTGTGGATGTCCGTAATATCTCTCCAATTTATTTCTACTGTTTTAAGTTTCATAAAACTGTATTTATAGGGAACAAACACAATAGATTTATCACCTATTAGAAGTAAGCCGTTTATCGCTCTTTTTTTATTTTTAGCAAATATTTGTAGATTATTGGCATTAAACTTTACCAGAACTTTTCCGACAGATGCAGACACTGGTGCAAATAATAATTTAGAATCGTATTTTAAATAAAATTTTAGATACATATAAACCAGTAAAAAATCTAGAGTTATAATTCCAAAAATATATAGAAAACTTGTTTTATTTAGTTCAAACCCATTAAAGAGGTATAAAAAGGCAGCTAATAAAATCAATAGCAATATGTATAATTTCAATAGATTCATTTCTATAGACTGTTTTTTAGATTTACTTTCCTTTATGTAGTCGAATAATATATCTTGTTTTTGTGTTTTCATTGTTTTACTCCTTTTTTTATTTAATGCCTATGTTTTCAAATAGGGTTCTGTTTTCTTTTGAGTTACCTGCTTCTTTCAAAATTTGCTGACGAATTGTAGATATAATCTTATCCAATTTATTTTTAACTGTGGGATAAGATATTCCCATGGCTTTTTCCATTTTTTTAATGTTCCCACCCGTTAGTAAAAACAATTCCACAAATTGACGTTCATCAGGTTCTAAACGAGCAAGACGAGGCAATAAATATTCACCTTGAATTTTCGAATGGCAATGCTTACATTCAAATTGAGTTAATGTATATAACTCGCCACATTGGTTACATGAGCAACTTGCTATTTCTATCATGGGCATTCTCTTTAATAATAAATAATTTTTCAACAATGAGAATATTAGCGAATGCCACATCAATAATCAAGTTTAATATTGATATTATCAATATTAAACTTGATTATATTAATAATTATATTGTGTATAATAATATGTACATAAATAATCAAATAACAAATCACATTTAATAAGAACTAGCGTAATCCAACAATGACATCGAAATTACACTTATGAGAAACTCTGTGCTTTATTATAAAACCGAATAATATTGTTACTTTCCCGAAACTTCTCAGTTATGTATAATAAATAAAAAATAACACAGCTGGAATTTAGTATTTATACAGATAATCAAATAATGCTCAAGGTCAAAGATGGCGATTTAGATCAGCTGGCTTTGCTCTATGAAAGATACAAAAACCGACTGTTTGGTTATTTCTACAAAATGAACCGCAATACCAGTGTCTGTGAAGACATGGTGCAAGTGACCTTTATGAAAATACTAAAATCAAAACACAATTTTACCGGGCAAGGCGAGTTTTCTATGTGGCTATATACCATAGGGCGCAATGTGATGTACGATCATTTCCGAAAAAACAAAGTACAATTAGATGATATTTCAGAACATGAAAACTCACTCTATGATCAATCCGATGTAGAACAAGAGTTAGAAACACTTGAAGAGTTAAGTTTGCTAGAAAAGGCATTGGGAAAATTGCCGGTTTGTGACAAAGAAGTGTTAATAATGAGTCGTTTTGAGCATTTAAAATACAAACAAATTGCTGACTTATTTAAGGTTTCAGAAGGTGCAATAAAAATGAAAGTAAGAAGAGCATTGATTCAATTGAAAAACAATTATATCCAGTTAGAAAGAGGTGGATACCATGAATAATAATAACAACAATAATCAAAAAGAAAAAATACTAGACTACCTATTGGGCAATTTAGACGCACAGGAAAGCACTGAATTTCAAAGCCAAATGGACCAAAACCTAGACTTAAAATCACTTGTTGATGAAATGCATCGGGCTTTAGATATTGCCAAAGAAATCGATTCTATTCATGTACCCAAACCATCACAGGCTATGGATAAGTCGTTTTATTCCATGCTAAATACGGCTAAAAAACAACAAATTAGTCCTTGGAAGAAAAGCCTGCAATCATTCAGTCAACTGTTTACTTTTACTCATTTGAAACCTGTGCTTTATGGTGCAGCCATGTTGAGCGTTGGTATCTATTTGGGTCAGAACTATCAGCCCCGCAACATTAAAACCGAAATTAACAACAATTATTCCAACAACCGTTCCAATGAGATGCAAAACCTAGCAGTGGTATCCATGTTGCAATTGCCATCTGCAAGCACACGTTTGCAAGCAGTTAGTTTGGTAGAAAACTCCAACAAAGCCAATGATAAAGTTATGTCCTCTCTGTTTTACATCTTAAACAATGACAGCAATACCAACGTACGTTTGGCTGTTTTGGATGCCCTGATACAATTCAGCAATACCCCAACGGTGCGCGCCCAATTGGTCAACTCTATAACCAATCAAGACTCACCGATGGTGCAAGTGGCTATAGCTGAACTGATGTTGTACTTGCAAGAAAGCAAAGCCATTCCACCCTTGAAAAAATTATTAGACAGCAAAAACCTAATCGAGCCAGCGAGAGAAAAAATTCTTCTCGCCGTCAATGAAATCATTTAAACAGGACAGAAACATGAAAACACTATTACTTATAACAAGCTTAATTTTTACAGTAAGTTGTCAAGCCGGTTCAAATTGGAAATTTAAAGACCATGAAACCATCCAAACCAGCTATCAATTTAAGCAGCAAACCAATGAAAACACCTTGTATGTACACAACATCAACGGCTTTGTTGAGATTGAAGGTTACGATGGTGACACTGTACAAGTTGATATTGATAAAACCTTGCTTGCTAAAAGTGAGAAGAACTTACAAGTGGCAAAAAAAGAAGCCTGGTTTAAAGTGGTGAATGAAAACAATGAAATCCACATGTTCATGAAAACACCCTATTCCAAATTGGAATTAAAAGAGGGTAAGTTGCATTTTCAAGAAAACAACAATACTCAAAAATACCAATACAAAATGAATTATAAAATCAAAGTTCCAAGACACACCAATCTCAATATACTGGCGGTCAATGATGGATACATCAATATTAACAATATCCAAGCCCAACTCATTTATGCCAAAAATATCAATGGCGAGATTGAATTGAACAAAGTTTCAGGTGAAATGGAAATCATGACCGTCAATGGTGACATAGCACTGACTTATTTAGACGAAAACATCCAAAATGGACGTTTCAAATCAGTCAATGGGACTTTTAATATCCATTTCACTAAAAAACCAGATCTTGAAATCAGCTACAAGACCTTAAATGGACACTTGTACACAGCCTTTGATCCAACTGATGTTTCTTCTGTTGTACAACAACAATACAAAGGAAAAAAACATGGCATTAAATACAAAGTTAAAAGAAAAAAAGTGGTGACAATTGGCAATGGCACCCATAAATTTTATTTCAAAACAATTAATGGCGACATCAATATCGCTAAAAAAGTATAAACCTATACAATCACATGACGAGAATTACCATGAAAATACTATTATCATTAATATTAAGCATTTCAGCACTATCAACAACAGCCAAAGACTTTGGCGAAGTTCTCGATGAAATTGTTGTGCCATTAAGCTCACCCAATACAGTGGGCAAATTGGACTCATCGCAGGTATACGGAGGCATAAAAGTTACTGGATACAGTGGCAAAGAGGTTGTAGTCATTGTTCATCAAAGGCAAAAACAGTATAAAATGGTCAAAAAAAATGGGCTAACCATGATTCCAAATAATTCATTCAACCTTGAAATAGAGGAAGAAAACAACACTGTTTACATCACGTCTCGTCCCCGTGGTAGTAATCCTGCTATTAACTTAGAAGTTAAAGTACCCCAACATTTTGATCTCAAAATCAACAATGTTAACAATGGTGATATTTATGTTAATAATGTCGAAGGTGAATTTGAAATCAGTAACATTAATGGAAACATCATTTTGGAGTCTATATCGGGATCGGTTATAGCCGATACCGTCAATGGCAAAATATCTGCAGTTTTTAATAATGTCAACAAAGGTGCCAGCATGGCATTTAGCAGTATAAATCACAATATTGACATTTTATATCCCAAAAGTACCAAAGCAAATTTGAGAATCAAAACCATCAAAGGCAATATTTATACAGGATTCGAAATGGATGTACAAAAAAGCAAACAAGAGTCTGATAACTCCTTCAAGAAAGGCAAACACAAATATGGCATTCATCAATGGGTCAAAGGAAAGATCAATGGCGGCGGACCCGAGTATTCATTTTCTAGTATCAATGGCGATGTAACCATTAGAAAACAAGATTAATTATCAAATCAACATTGAGTTGAATGATATATAAATAAGATGTTTTTTCTGAAATCCTCTAGATTAGAGGGGGAGTTTAATCTCACCATTGTTATAATTCGCAACCTTATTTAAATTGAGAAAACAATGAAACAGATTATAATGGTTGTGTTTTTATTGGTGTTGTTCACAAAAGGCCATGCAAAAAACTTACAAGACGAATCGGCTATAGATACTTACAACACACAATTATGTGAACTGGGTAGTACCTTAGTTCAACAAATGGTTGATCAATTGCGCAGTGGAGCCGACTCATCGGCACTGCTATCCTCTTTTGAAAAACGCTTACCCAAAGAACAAATACCAATGGCAGTAGACACACTTAACCAAGCGAAATCTGACGTCAGATTTAATGTCACTCGAGAACGGTCAAAAAGCCGTTTTCTGACCAATTGTTTGGCTGGCAATTTTCCAGCCTATAAATTTTTGATAGATTCATACGCCGCTCAATTTGATTAATTTCAGATAAATAAAGCCAGTCGAGGCTTTTATTTGTTGGCCATATACTTTTCTGTTAAAATCCGCTCATTAAAATTTTATGAGATTATCATGACAAAAGCAGCCTTAATGACACGTGCCGATTCAAAATGTGAATTGTGTGGAGCAACAAACAATCTTGATGTTTATGCCATTCCTCCTGATTTGGATGGTGGCTTTGATAAAAGTATCTTGGCCTGTGACACTTGCTGTTCACAAATCAATAAAGATGTTGATATGGACACCAACCATTGGCGTTGTTTGACCGAAAGTATGTGGAATGAAAACCTTCCAGTGCAAGTGATGTCATGGCGCATGTTGTCGCGATTAAATGCTGAAGGCTGGGCACAGGATGCCTTGGATATGCTGTATTTGGAAGACGACGCCCTAACCTGGGCAAAAGTCACTGGCGAAGGCGAAGCAGAAGATGCCGCACTTATTCACAAAGACAGCAATGGCGTAACACTCCAATCAGGTGATACAGTGGTTCTAATCAAAGATTTGCCCGTCAAAGGCACCAGTATGGTTGCTAAACGTGGTACTGCCGTACGTAAAATTGGTTTAGTCAATGACAATGCCGAACACATCACTGGCAGAGTTAACGGCCAAAGCATTGTGATATTGACGCAGTTTACAAAGAAAACTTAACAAATTATGAGAAAATGTTCCTGAAACGTTTGAATTATTCAACGGTTCAGGAACTTTATAGTTTCATGTTACTTCTTTTTCCTACCATTTAAGATCCAGCCAATAGGGGTATGTCTTACAAAGGTTATATAGCTAATCAAACCAATAGCAAACGTTAGCGCACTACTCAAAATAAATTTCAGCCATAAATTCATTTCGCTATCGAGCAAATAAAATTGAATAATTAACAACAAAGGAAAATGAATCAAATAAACCCAATAAGAGGAATCTGAAATCAATCTTAAAACCTTATTTTTCTTGTTTAAAAATCGTTTGCCCAATAGTAGACAGTACACTGTCATATAGACTGATATATAGGCCTCAGCGATTGCAATTGGCAAGTGGCTGAGTTCCAATTTTGTTCCTGCCATCATGGACATAATCATTTCTGTGGAAATGGTACCTGGGAGTGTTGAATAAAAATAAGCATACAAAGCCAGCGATACGATCAACAAGACATGTTTGTATTTATTAAATTGCTCCAGTACGCCTTGTTTGAGAAAAATTAAACTGCCCAAAAGAAAAAACAAACCATAAAACCCCAAAGACCACATCTCAGGATACCATTTATCAGGAGCAGGATGCGGAGCGACCACAGTAAATAAAGCCGGCACCAATAATAAAGGAAATAGAGTCAGTATAAATTTCGCAGAAGTGACTTTGTCTAAAAATTTAATCTTAAAGAATTTGGACTCATGCAGTATGGCGGTAAGAATTACAAAAACAAACAAGTAATACAAAAACCACAAGTGCATGGTTGAAATAGGCGGTGGTGGTAGATTGGGAACATCTTGCATCATCTTAATAAAGGACAACAAAGGCGATAAATTTTCTACATGCCCTAACGCCCAGCCAATACTGCCCATGACTGCAAGTGTTAATAAAGGCAAAAATATAATAAACGGAATCAGTATCCTCTTACTTCTATTGATTAGCAGGCCCGAAAGACCTCTTTTCTTAATCAACATCATGGCAAAGAAACCTGATATCAAAAAGAACACTGGCATTCTAAAAAGATGCGTGAACCAACTGACCACATCAAAAATAGGTGAGCTTTGGGAACTGGTGGTAAACCATAAATTATGCATCAATGGACTGTAAGCCAAAGCCGCATGAAAAAGTATCCCAACAAACATGGCTAATGCGCGAACATTATCCATATAGTGGAGTCTTTGAGTAGTATTGTTAGTTTCAGAAATATTTTCAGTCATACTTTCACTATTTTTAGGGTGAGAAAGATCACCACTCGTCATTGAATGTGTCATAATATTGTCCTGGATATGTGTTATTAAGTTGGGCTAAATAAAGTCTTTTTTACGGGATTGCAAATATAAAGTAAGGCCAATAAATAGCACGCCTATCATGATTTCTATACCGATAATCATCAAAGCAGGTTTATTCCATACCGCTACCGATCCTTTCATGTATTGATTTATGCTGCCGATAGTCGCTATTATATACATAAACAGAGAAACACCAATATTGGCAATCGTGACAACAACAATGGTCGCCGCTTCTGATTCAGAAACCAAGGCTGTTGATAATACTATGATAAAAGCCACCAGCATTTCTAACAATATGATCAATGCATAAGGAATGAGTCCATTTGATAGATGAGGTGAATAAAATATGACCGCTATTGTGGCAATGACCAAAATTGCCCAAGCCAAAAAATAAGCGGTAAAATTGAATATTAATTTGGCTTTTGTATAATCCATACAGGTGATAGGCAAACTCATTAAGAAAGTTAGCGTTTGATCTTTTCGTTCGTTAACAACCGTTGAAAATATCAACAATGCACCGATTAAAATAACCATCGAAATCAATAATACCATACCAATATAGAAAGCCCGATTATCAAATGAGAGCAGATAAACCGAGATTAGCCCCATTGCACAAAAAAGCAATAGGTTGTTTTTGTTAAAATATAAATCTTTTAAAACCAGTGTTTTTATCATTGATTGATTCATTTCAGTCCTCCTGTGGTTTGTGATTCAAGAAGTCGACTAGACTGCACTTCTGAAACAAATATTTCCTCTAAAGTCATGTTTTCAACCGAGGTTATGCTCGCGCCACATCCTTTGTAGATATCAGCCAATTCGTCATTGAATAATTTTGTTGTAATAATAGCTTGATGACCCGATCTTCTTTGTTCAACAATGCCCTTTAATGGCGGCAATTTTGTATCATCATTTATCGTCAGTCTTATACGTCTCCAGCTTTCAAGATAACTTTCTTTGTCTTGTGAAGCGATTATTTTTCCTTTATCAATAAAGGTGATCAAGTCGGATAATTGTTCGATATCCTGAGTATTGTGTGAGGAAAATAAGATACTTCTATCTCCCTCTAACAATACATCCATCAGCTCATTCAATATTTCATGTCTAGCAACCGGATCCAAGCCCGTTGTAGGCTCATCCAAAATGAGCAGTTTCGGACGGCGTGCCAACATCAACAGTAAAGCGGCTTTAACCCGTTGACCATGTGACAATCCTTTGATTTGGTGATTGTCCAACAAATCAAACCGTTTTAATAAGGTCTTGGCATAGCCTGAATCCCATGATGAATAGATAGACTTCATATAATCCATGTGCCATGCAATAGTCGCCTTGGAATACAAACGCATGTCTTCAGAGGCATAACCAATGTCCCATTTGGCAGCCACTTGCTGATCCGGCATCTGATGACCAAGCACCCTAACCTGCCCTTGATCCTGCTGAATCAAACCCATCAAAATTCTAATCGTGGTTGACTTGCCCGCGCCATTGGGGCCAATAAAACCCATGATATTACCTGTTTCTAATTTTAAATTGATGTTCGACAATTCAAACAATGGGTAACTTTTAGACACATTATTCATTTCAATTGCATAATTATTTGAGGATAAATCAGTCATTGTTTTTCTCCGATTTAATTGTTTTATTAGGGCTGTTCGTTTCTTGTAACTCAGCCAATCTCATTTTTAATTGTTTTGCATTCATTCCTACTGAACGAGCAATATCAATGGCCTGTTTTAAATATTTATCCATTTCTTGTTCCTTTATTTGTGCTGACAGGTTGTCAATTTGAGCAATAAATGAACCCTTACCCTGCTGAGTGACAATCACTCCTTCAGATTCCAGTTCTTGATAAGCCCGTTTTACCGTAATCACACTGACCTTTGAGGCAACCGCCATCTCACGGATTGAAGGCAATTTATAACCCTGAGACCAATCACCCAAAGTAACCTGCCGCTTAATTTGTTCCATGATTTGTAAATACATGGGACGCCCATCCGTTTGCGATAATATAAATTCAAAATTCAATGACATATGTGTATACTGTATATATTCGATATGCACAGTATACACGCATATACACAGTGTGCAAGAATAATTTATTTAAAAATCAAGATCAAGGGCTATTTACCACGAAGGACATGATGTTAATGAAGAGTAGGATAATGGGAGCGCGGGCGGCTCGCCTGCTTTTATCAATGGACAATTTACAATGTGTAATGTGCAATTAAAGAGCAAAAACGTAACGTAAAGCACGAAAAAAACTCATATCGGGACCGGTGCTTTAGAGACTGTGAAAGATTAAAAGAGAAACTCGCACAACATCTCTACCCCTTTATTCAATTGCCATTGAATAGTGTAACTCAATTGCTCAAGTTACACACATTTGAATGATACAAGATGAACACAGATAACGCAGATATAAAAGTCAAGGGCTTTACCATGAAGAAAATGAAGATCACGAAGAAAAGGCACAAGTACCAATTTTTTTCTCCCTTCTTGTGAGGGGTTGGTGGTGTGTAAAGATTTCAACCTTGACCTTTAATTGCACATTACACATTGTTCATTGCACATTGACACCTGTATATTGCCTTTACTTGGCAACTGTTATTTGACATTCATTAGTAAAAGAGTATATTGGTTTAACACTAAAAAATACTGCTCTCACTCTTGACTGAATATTAAAATTTCAATAACCAGTTGTTTAGGGTTGTAAACTATCAAAGTAGAATTAATATCACAAACCGTATTAATTGTAATATCAATAATTTGAATATTTAATTAATAATGTGGATGTTTCATAATGAATAAACTACTCTTACCTCTTTTAATATTGATAACTGCAAATCCTAGCTTCTCATCGGAGCTTGAAGATTTTTTAGAGAAACAGTTTAAACATAACAAATTTAAATTTATCCAGTCATTGCAGAAATATACAGATTTGATTATGTCTACTTGCAAACAAAAAAAGATAAGAGAAAACAGTGATTTGCTGTTTCAAACTAGTATGTCGGTAATTGTACAACAAGAAATTTTTATTAAATATGTCTATGAAAAATCTGATTTTTTAAAATTTTCTAATTCAGTTCAGCATTATATTCTTGGATATATTAATGGCAATATTAATGGCTATAGTAAATCAAGATTAGATACTGTTGCCTCTCTAAAGAAAACCTTGAGTACTGAAGAAAAACTTAAATACTGTAATTCGAGCATTCATAAACTCAAAAAACTCATGCACTAATAATGATAGAGATAACAATGAAACATCCTGAATTCGTATAAAAAGTGCAACTCCCCTGTAGTAATTACCACAATTATTGACAGCCTTTGATACCGTAGTATTAATTCATTATCACAAATCTCTGGTATGCGTGACCCATCCTACTATTGTTGGGAGATTTTCTTTTGATTTTCGCAGTGTCTTTGTGCCGTTGTGCGAGTTTCGCTTTTGATCTTCACCTTTACCTTTAATTGCATATTACACTTTGCAAATTGTCCATAGATAAAAGCAGGCGAGTCGCCCGCGCTCCCATTATTTAAATATGGTGTGTTGTATCGAAAAGGATTGAAAAAACAAATTATGTCCTCAGGTTATATTTGATAAAACCGTTAACCAAAACAAGAGGAATATGCGATGCAAATACAAGTCAATACAGATCATAACGTCAAAGGCGGTGATTTGTTGATTAAACATGTTAAGGGCCTTTTAAATGATTCTTTGAATAGTTTCATGGATGAAGTAACTCGTGTGGAGGTGCATATTTCAGATGAGAATGGCCCCAAAGGTGGTGATGATGATTTGCGTTGTACCATGGAAGCCCGTATAAGAGGTATGAAACCAATTGCGGTCACCCATCACGATGCAAATGTCGATTTGGCCATTGCTGGTGCCACTGATCGAATTACCCGATCGGTAAGAAAGACGCTTGAGAAAAGACGTGATACCAAACACACACAAGAGAGACATCACACAGAAGAAGAGTAGTTAGGTTAAAATTACAGATTAAAAACAAAAGAGTAACTCGCACAGCGGCACAGAGACACGGTGAAGATCAAGGGATATTTACCATGAAGGAAAAAGAGTAACCTAAAGAGCTCAAAGAAGGCGCTACGGATGTGAAGATTTTATAATAGTACATTGATATCTGCACATTGCTAATTGATCAATGATGGGTAGATTCCAGCATACGTTTTATTAGGAGTTTTGCTCTTGATTTTCGCTGTACCGCTGCGCCGCTGTGCGAGCAAGTCTTTTGATCTTGATCTTTTTAATCTGCTCCATCTGCAATACCTACAGATAAATTCTTTGAATCGAAAGGTCTCTTATAATTAGATAGACACTAAATTACACTTAAAATAGCCCATAAAAACATGACATTTAAAGAAATACACCATAAAGCCATTGAAAGAAAAGGTGGAGAGAAACAACTCAATAAATTACTTTCTCCTGTTTTATCATCAAAGCAATTATCCAAAGTTAGTGATGATCGTTTTTTGGCGATGATGTGTAAAGCCATTAATCAAGCGGGGTTTAATTGGACGGTTATCAACAATAAATGGCCGCAGTTTGAAGAGGCTTTTTTTAATTTTGATGTGGAGAAATTGTATTTCATGCCACAAGAACATTGGGAGGCATATACTCAGGATAAGCGCGTTGTGCGCAATTGGATGAAAATTAAAGCGGTTATGGAAAACACGGGATTTGTCTATTATACGGAACAAGATCATGGAAGTTTTGCCAAATTTATTGCCGATTGGCCGACTTCTGATCAAATCGGGCTATTGGCCTATTTAAAGAAAAATGGCACAAGACTTGGTGGCAATACAGGTCATTGGTTTTTGCGTTATGTGGGTAAAGATTGCTTTACGACATCGCATGATGTCATTCAGGCTATTAAACAACAAGGACATGACATTAAAAACCACCCAACTTCCAAACGAGATTTAACGGTTGTACAAAATGTATTCAATCAATGGCATCAAGAAACTGGGCTTTGTTACACGCACTTAAGCAAGATAGCGGCGTATTCAACCGGTGAAAACTACGATACTGATACTATAATTGCACAGAATAAAAAATTTGCAGTGTTCAATAGCCCTTAATCTAGTTTTTTAATTGTACATTGGTATCTGCAGATTGATCATTGATGGGCAGGGCCCATCTTACGTTTTGTTAAGAGTTTTTCTCTTGATCTTCGCCGTGCCGCTGTGCGAGCTAATCTTTTGATCTTGATCTCTACCTTCATGAACTTGTACGATAAAAACCAGCCCAATACTTGATCTTGATCTAATATAATTAGTTCTCAAACCCATTAACGAAAACAACATCACTAAATAAAGCACTAGCCAAACCATTAATATAATCTTCAATGGCAGTATAACCTGATGACATAACTGTTGTATGATCATTGCCATCATTGGGATTCAATCCATTTTGTGTTTCCCAACTGTTTGGCATGCCGTCACCATCTGTATCAATAGGTGGAGCTGTTACTACCAAACCTGCCATTAAATTAGAAGGGCGATAATTGTCCCACTGACCAGTTCTTGTTTGTAAATCTGTTAGTGATTTTCGTGCAATTATGTCCCTTGGAAAGGCGCCGACTTGTTGGATTAATAATTCTTCAATTTCTGAACTGTTGTGAGTTGTGATAGCAACACTGCCTTGAGTTGTAAAATCAAATTCTCCTATTGAGTTGAACTGGGATTCAATAATTCCTGTGCCAGCAAAACTGTATTCATTTTGAAAAGCCGTATCATTCCAAGGGTTATTAACCACACCATTATAACCACTGTCTTCTACCAAATTATCTTGTAGCCAGTACTGAGTTAAAATCGGCGGGTTGTTTTCAGGGTCAAAAAAGAACGGAGCTAAAGAAATACTTGGACCCGCGACATATTTATTGCCAACAATATTAAATTGTCCATCTGCTACAATATTGTGGTGCACAAATCCTTCTCTGCCATTGTAAACCAGGTTGTTGCGGGTATCTGCTGGTCCCATCGATAAGGCGGGTGTTCGATTCCTTGCATGTGCAAAATAATTGTGGTGAATTGATATAAAGCCACCTGTTCTTGAATTGCCATTACAACTGCCATCATCAATACAAGGACGATGATTGAGAATTCCTTTATTGTGTGTCCAACCATTGGCAACATCATAAATCGGAAAAGAAATATTTGACCATTGTATGGTGATGTGATTGGCTCCATCCCACATGTCTATGTTTTCATCAGCACCATGTGATACATCAATGTGGTCTAAGATAATATTGTTTGCACTGGAAAATTGAATACCATCGTGTTGATTGAATGGCCATTGAGCATTTGGATTCGGGGGCCTCACACGGACATGGCGAATGATGATATTGTTAGCCTCTACAGCAAATTCAGTGGTGAGGTGACCAACAAGTGTAATCCCAGCACCAGGTGCTGTTTGACCTGCTATGGTAATATCTCCATGTGGAATCTCAATATCAGCGGTGATAATTCCAGAGACATCGAAAACAATTATTCTGGCACCTGGCTGGTTAACTGCCCATAAAAATGAACCCACACCCGATGCTGCTAATGTATTGACTTTTAACACGGTACCATTGCGCCCACCACTGGCAAATGCTCCAAAACCTTGGGCTTCAGGAAAAGCCTTGAGTTGTGCTTGAACCTGAAAACTGAGTAACAAAATTAATATTGTTTTCATCACTCTATTGTCCCTCAAAACCATCGGCATAAATCAAAGTATTCAAATTTTGTTTCCAATGCTGTAATAAAGCTCGGAAAGCTTGTGCTTTTTGAATATTAGGTGCTTGTCCTGCTTGGTCTAAGTTATTGACTCCATGACATCCACCACAAGCACGAATTTCACCGGGTTGAAAGGTAATCCAGTAACGTTCGCGAACTATAGGCGTTTCATCAAGAGCAATAGATTGCCATGCCATTGCACGTCTGGCTGGTACAAATAAAGACACTGATCCATCTGGATAAATTTCTGTACTGCCTTGTGGCGCACTGGCAAATTGAATATTGCTATTTGTCGCATTTTCGTCATGTAAATATTGCGCCAAAACCCTTTGTCCTGCGTCGGGTTGGGAGTTACTAAAACCTGACCCACGTATTTGATCACCTTGTAGGAATTGCATATGAGAAATATCATAAACTTGACCAGTTGCACCAATGGTTTGGTGAATAGGAATAGACCCAGCAACATTCAAGTTAAACGGTTGTTGTTTGTCTGTGGCATCTCTGGTGGTTACATCTCGCATAACAACTACTGCTAAATTATGTGATTTTAAAAAGTTCTTAAAGAGATTTTCATCGACACCTTCTTCTGAAAAAACATCTACTTCAGGTTGTGCAATATTTTCTGTAGTCATTGGTGGTTGATCTCTTAGGAACACTTCTGTTGCTTGTAACTCCCACAAAGGCCCGTTGTACGTTACCAATACATCTGGATCAAAATAAGTAATATTAACATTGCCTAAGTTAGTTAGTCGTGAATTTGGTTCTTGATATCCTGCGACATTTGTACCATAGGTTTTTAATCTAAAATCATATCTTGCTTGTGGGTTTGCTCGGGTTCCTTCATTATTATTGCCTCTTGTTTCTGATGTGTGTGAAGCAATGACAGTACCATCGACTAAAATCAAAGGATCTCGTGAAAAACCGATGTGTTCAGATGGAGGTGTATTGTTGGTGTCTCTGGTCGATACATGGGTTATGTAATCAATGGTAACCAAATCTGGACGCAAATCTCCTTTGGGTAAACTAAAAGCAATAATCTGACCACCTGAATGGGTGCCAAATTCGGGCGCTTCAATCGCCACAAATCGACCTGATTGATTGGGATCTTCATGTATCATTAAGGTATTTTCTATTTCATTGGTATTGGCACGCCCACTATTGGATGCAATAAATTCAATGACATTGTTATCATCATTAATATTTCTATTGAAATAATCATGTAATTCATGACGGCCTACATGATTAAGGGTTTCTTCTGCTGTGCCGTCTTGATTCAGCTCCCAAGGAAAAAAATGATTAAATCGCAAACCTTCCATATTTGTTCCAAATAACAACGCTGTTTCTTCTGTTCTGGGCTCTGGAAATACTTCCTGCACCGAATTTATCATTGCTGCTCCAGGATTTTCACTGGCGTAATTAAAGGCATCAATATTATTTATCGGAGACGCCTGTTGATCGCGTTGCAAATGATCCCAACGGGTAAAAATAATTCGACCTCCACTGCCAATAAAAGGTGTAAATGAACCTGATGGAGAATGTTGTAATAAAGAAGATACTCCGGTTACACTATTTAATTTCCATAAACCTGTATTGGTGGGTGATGATTCGTATTCATCGTGCTGGGGATAATTAAATCGATTTTTTGTTCTCGGCATATCTGTAGTAAAGATTATATTGCCATCCGAACCGTAAATAGGCGTGATATTGTTGTAATCAGGTGCTTGATTGGCAACTTTAGTGATTACTGCGGTTTGTCCTTGACCAATGCCTGTGATTTCATACATTTGCCAGTAGTATGCAGTCACATTATATTGTTCAATAGGTGCGCCAATTACCATACTAAACAAGGCCTTGGTTCCACTCCAGTGAACTGTTGGGTCACGCACAGCAATAGCACCAGCCCTTTGATCTCCTGGGTTACCATAACCTGCTTCGCGGGTTAAATTTCTCAAAGTCCCATCGGTATACCTGATGTATAAATCTCCACCTCTTCCAACGCTTTGCATTGAAGACAAATGATTCCCAAAAGTAGATCCAATGGTCGTAAAATCCGCAGCTATGGGATATTGAGTGACAAACATAATTGGATTATCTAATGCGACACATGAGTTGATGTAGAAACTCATGAAGATGGCTATGATTTTAATTCTCTTTGCTAATTTATTCATTCTCATTATTTTCATTATTTTTTTCGCTGTTGCTAATAGATTATCAATTTTGTTGGGGTTTTTCTGTCAACTGAGTCACAATTCTTCAAGACCATTAACGAACATAAACAATAGTGCTAAAAAATTTGTCATATAGTCCTCTTGGTACAATAATTTTTAGAACTACACTCATGAAATATTTTATGAAACATCTTAATTTCTCAATGGAACTAACTGGTTCATTTCACAAATGTAGTTTTAAAAATATTTAAAATCAAGCGTATTTATAATAATAATTGCTTGGTTTAAAACATGAAGAATTCCTAATAGTTGTCTATTATTTTCCTATTGGTAACAATATTACTCCTCAAAATCATCGCTAAACATATGCATGTATGCAGTTTTCAGAATAAAATCTTTATTGGTGGACTGCCCAGCATTGAAAACGGTTATGGGTTGTGCATCCAAGGGATTACAAGAACCGAGTTGACAAAACTCGTTACCATATTTCACATCTAACAACACGTCAAAACTGCTGGTTGTCAGATAATAAGTACCAGCTGGCAGCCCTCGGGTGATGTATTTCCCATCACTGCCCGTAATCGAACTGCCCATAAAAGTCCCTTGGTCATTGTACACATTTATGGTGATTTCAGGCAAAGAAGCGTTGTTGATAAAATCTTTGACTTGACCTGTTATGATCGCACCTTGGCTCAGTGAAAAATCGATATTATCTCCTGCTTTCAATGCTCTTTTGTTGACCACAGGAAAAACAATCTCAGTACCTAAAGTGACATCACAATCGGCTAAACAAGGCATATTATCGTACAATATATCAATCCATCCAATGGGAGCAGTGCCTCCAATATTTTGAAATGAACTCACAAAGAAAGGTAAATCCGAACCATAACCTGTCCGTGCAAAATAGGTGCCATCTGGTAATCCACTGACTTCAAAAGTACCAATAGCAGGATTCCCAGCACCACCTGAACTGCTGGTTGCCCAATTGGCGAATTTAGCAACACCAGTACTCATCTCTTTATACACCAACACATGTACTCCGCTAATAGGGGCACTGGTTGCCAGATCTGTAACAGTACCAGAAAATGAATTTCCAATGGATAAAGCAAAATCTATCCCTGATGTAACGGTATCATTTGCTACAACAATATTGGTGGCTGATAAATCACAGGCCAGGCCAGCACAATCTATGCCTGGGTATTTTTGATTAACATAGGGTTGTGTCAATGTACCTCGGAACATTGATCCCGTGCGTGCCGAATAAGTACCAGCAGGCAATGCTCGTGCAGAAATATAGGTGCCATCATCGTTAACAAATGCAGAACCTACTGCACTCTCTGCACTGTTATAAAACTCTACTAGTAATCTGGCTTGATTGGGGTCTTGAACAATTGGCAAGCCGGTTATGGCATCTGTTACCATTCCTGAAATTTTACCGCCTTTGTTCAAGAGAAAATTAACACCAATTCTATTTTCCAATGCACCAACCACCACAGCATCTCCTGTGCCCCGATCACAAGCACCAAAGTAACAGGGCTTGTTTTCATAAAGTTCTCTTTGGTAAAAATCTTTGCCGCGATCTCCACCTTGTATGTAATAACTTCCTGGCAGCAATCCTCCTATAATATAACTGCCATCTGCGGCTGGATCACTGTTACTGCCTCGGACAAAACCAAAATCAACGGCCCGATTGGCATCATTATAAATGGCAATGGCTCCATTTTCAGACAAAGGTGTAAAAGAATCATTGTCAAACATAAACCCAGAAATAGAAGCGCCAACTCTCAACATGAAATCAACATCATTAATAATATTTGCGCTGCTTATAGTCAAAACAGTACCTACACCATCATTCAACAATCCAAAACATGAATTGCACTCAGGTCCACCTAAAATTTGTGGGATATGAAAACTGGTGTTGGCATTATCAAGAAAAACATTGGCAAAGTTTAGAAACATTCGATAACTACCATCGGGTATTCCTTTTATCGAGAAACTACCTGTTAAAGAATCAACATTTGAAAGTATGAAAGCAGAGTTTTGACTTAAGTCCGTATTAACCAGAATAGGTAACAAGGTAGAAACACCATTCATACTAACTGCATCTGTTAGGGTGCCATGAATTTGGCCACCTAATACGACAGTGAAATCTATGTTGATAATCGTTACTGCATCTGCCAGCACAATATGACTGGTTGGAATATCTTCGCAATTAAATGATGAACTACAAATCACGGGCATGTCTGATTGCCACCTATAGTCGATATAATCATCATACGGAGAACTGGCAAAAACCACATAGATTCCCGCTTGTAAATTGATAAAACTATAATTGCCATCAATGTCGGTCATTTCTGAAGCAACTTGAGTAAACTCCCCCGCAATTACTTCATACAAGATGATAGTATGGTTTAGTAAATTTAATGCAGAAGCATTCTGAACATGCCCCTTAATTTTACCCGTTCCCCCCAACGCTTTAACACCGGATTTAAGTGATTTAGGACTTAATCTGCTAACGTATTCTCGGTACAGGCGTTGATCGATAATCTGCTCTATTTCTAGCGACTCAATCAATTCTAATTCATGGATGATTGTATTTTTACCCTGCGAAACAGATGTAAATATAAGACCGATGATTAAAGTAATAACTGTATGTTTAAACATGATATTTTCCTAATTTTTAACTTTCCTAGGTTTTAAATTTTAATGATTTCTTGGTTTTAAACATGAAGATTTCATAATGATTGTCTATTTATTCAAAGCCATTGGTAAATATTAATTCTACAAAAGCTTCATCGGCTCCCACATCAAAACTGCCTAAACCATTAGGAATCAAGGGGTCATCTAATCCACGTTGTTCAAAATCAATATCTTTATATACACTTTGACTAACGCTGTTATCGCAAACATCTTTGGCTTGTGCATCGGCCAATAAATGATAGTCTCGGTTGTTTCTATCCACAAATCCCGGACTTGCCTGGATAATATTTGTTCCCAGTAGCAATGATGCATCATGCACCATCACACAATTCAGGGTTACCATACCAGAAGAATCAAGTACTGCTCCTAGTGGGTCATTAACAATACTTGAATAAAGGCGTAACTCCGACGAGCTTGAAGTAATTCCAAAAGTAGATGTGTTTTGGATTAAATTATCTGCAAAGGTGGAATGTACAATTTCAACAGTTGCCGATGCGGATACTCTGATTACATTAGCATTAAAATTATCAAAACCTTTATTATTGTTAAAAACACTGCCCTCAATTCGCACAGAAGAACTTAAGCCAACAGCATAAAGGGCAGAACCTGTCGGGGACGAGTTTTCTTCAAAGTAGCTCGAAGAAATATTTAGTTGGCTAAAGGATGACTCAATGGCTCCCCCAATTGACGTGGCTGTATTGTTAAAAAAATAATTACACCTTGTGGTATCCCAACAATCTCCAGATAATCGAGAGACATTTAAACTGGCTGAATTGCCGACAAATAAGGCCCCACCAAATCTTGCTGAATTGCCTTTAAATAAACCGGCATAAACATTTACTGTTGTACCTTGATCTGTAGCATAAATACCAGCTCCCCTGTCATCATTTGTTGCTGAACCTGCAAAGCCAGATATATTATTATTGATGTTAACGGGACTTGTGTTATTGCCTACACAACCACTGCCATCACAAAACTCATGACCATACAAAGTGACTTGTGCTGCTAAATCGGCGTATATACCTCCTCCTTCGTTATAGGATAGATTATCAGAGATACCAAAATTTGTAGAAACATCAGGATTACTCACGCCAGAATAAATAGTCAATTCACAACCATTGGTCAGGTAAACGCCACCACCTTTGCTCTGGGCCGTATTGTGTGCGACTCCACTATTGCCTTGAATAGTAATGGAAGATAAACTTCCATCACAATAGATTCCACCACCCCTATGGGCGGAGTTATTGAAAATTAATGTATCCAATAACGTTAAGTCGATGGCACCATCAGAAAGGTTAATACCACCTCCAAAATTAAATTCATCAATATTATGACCGATAATCGTAACGTCATTTAGAATGATTTCGGCAAAAGCATTAAAAGCAGATATTGCACTGAAATTAGCATCTTGCCCCATAAATGTTATGTGCTCAATCACTATTGAATTATAAAAGAATGATCCTTGAATATTAACAGTAGGAATTGCGACACCACCTGGTGCATCTATCGTGGTGTGGGTAGTTGAGTTATTTGCATCCGCTGCACTACAATCAAGATAACCACCACGAAGTTTAATACTGCTGTTAATAACAATAGGTGATTCATACAAACCATTGTGAGCAATTCTAACTTCACCAACCCCCGTATCAATCACATCTTGAATGGTTTGAGTAGCAGAATTAAAATCACATGCTGCATCAATTCCAATGGTAAAGTAATCTTTTACGAAGTTCTCATCTGCACCAATATCAAAAGTGCCTACATTATTACTTAAATTCGGATTGTCCCAACCACGGCCCTGAAAGTCTATGTCTTTATTGGTGCTTGTGGTTAAAGTATTGCAGTAATCAATGGCTGGTGAAGTGTTACTTAAATGATAATCAAAATTAGCACGATTAACAAACTCTGGGTCATCAACAGTGTTATTTGAATCGTTCAAAGAATTGGTTTCATGTGCCATAACACAGTTTGCAAAGATAAAACCTGATGATGCTCCACTATTGGCAATAACAGGTCCACTATCGACATCATCTACAATAGATGAGTTAAGCAATAGAGTGGTGCCAATGTCATTTTCGATTCTAAACACACCTAATGTGACATCATTGTCCGCAATAGTGACGTATTTCAATTCCATATCGGCACCAGATGTTGCGAAAATCAATGCATTATCAAAAAATTCTGCATCTCCACCAATACCATTGTGATCAAAAACCGAAGTATCCACATTGGTCATCGCATTATTGGTCGAATAAATCGCCACACCAATGTTGGCACGAGAGCCTTCAAAATAAGCGTGTGAAATATTGGCTGTGCCATTGTCATTGTAAATGACACCACCATTTTGATTGGCTGTATTCGTGCTAAAATAATTGCAACGAACAGGATCCCAACAATCACTGCCATTTCTGTTAACCGTTAAACTGGCATTATCAATCAATGCAATGGCACCACCAGAATTAAAAATAACTTTATTAGCGGCAATTAATCCTGCAGAAATCGTGACATCGGTACTCATACCAGTAGCATAGATTCCACCGCCATTTCCCAGAGGTGCCCCATTGTTTGCATTTGATGTATTGGCAATAATATTGGCCGGATTTGTACTGTCTCCGAAACAAGCATCTGCTGTACATAACTCGTTGCCATAAACCAATAATCCAGCTCCACCAGATAAATATACACCTCCACCCAAACCATTGGCCAAATTCAAAGTCACTCCTGAATTGTCCGCCAATGCCCCAATCCCTTTTATGGTCTTATCGGATTTATTTTTAGGAAGTGGAAAAGGGGTTGATGAACCACTAAAAACTGATAACAAACACCTTTGATCCAAATAAGCGCCACCTCCATGGTTTTGTGTTGCATTTCCTGTGATTGCACTCTTAGAATCTAAAATAATCGAGGTAAATTTATTCATTCCACTAAAGTCATTACAATAAATTCCACCGCCATTACTTGAAGTTTGGTTATTATCTATACTGGTATTTCTTAAAATAACAGTCGTATTGCTACTGATTACCGATAAACCCCCACCAGTTGCTATATTAAAGCCACCGGTAAGTCTCACATTCTCTAATAAAACATCGGATTCTGTGTTCTCAATCCTAATGCCTCCACCTCCGGTACTGCCTTGTCCATTTCCTCCAACTATTTTGATGTTTTCAAAAATCGTTTTGTTATTTGAAATTAATCCAGTAATTGTAAAGATTGAGGCTGATTGGCCATTGGGTCGAGTAATCTCTGTCCAATCAGATGGCAAATCAGATTGAAGGTTATTTGCTGCCGCTGTACAGTTTGAGAAACCACCACGTAATGTTACATCGGCCAATGGATTGTTGACGGTTATCAATTCTTGATAAACATCATTTGACGCAATTCGTATTTCGTTGGCACCACTGTCAATAGCACTTTGAATTTTGTTGTTTCCAACGCGAAAATCACAAGTACTATCACCACCTACAGTCACAAAATTTGTTGCTAATTTGTTTAACTGTTTTGCCTGAAATGAAGATGAAACATCCAATGCTTGAATCAACTGTTGTTCAAGTTTTGGATTTAGATTCCA
Organism: Gammaproteobacteria bacterium; assembly: GCA_024280395.1. Lineage (GTDB taxonomy): Bacteria > Pseudomonadota > Gammaproteobacteria > Xanthomonadales > Marinicellaceae > NORP309. The sequence goes on from JAJRQG010000150.1 coordinate 99,057, forward strand.
ATCTGGGTTTGCATAACTATTTTGAATGAATAACAATCCAAGTAATAAATAAATTTTCATAGGGGTTCCCTTGTTATTGTTTAAGAATAAATGATAAATATTTGATTATGCTAAAGTGCTTATTCAAAACCATTGGCAAAAATTAGATCAATCACAATTCGTTCATCTGCGCCTAAATCGTAATATGAAAAATTACCTCCTGAAGCTAAATCTGGCACATTAGGATCATCATACCCCCGTCCTTGATAATCAATATCACTGTGAACAACCAGTGTTCGGAAAGTTGTATTAATATAATCAATGGCAGGAGATGAGGAAGACAAATGATAAAAACCATTTGCCCTATCAATAAAAAGCGGATCCAAGGTGTCAAGTAAAGGCCCTCCTTGGTACACAAACGCATCATTTGTCAGTGTTGCAGGTGCCGTTATACTATTTGTTTCATTTAACAGACTTGCGCTAACGGTTACATGCATATTTACTCCAGAACCATTGTCAAAATCTAAGGCATCATAGGAATAAACATTGTAACTGGGATTGCTAATGATACTAGAGTGGATTTCAAAAGAAGTTGGCACAGTAATATTTGGATTGAAATCAGTCCGAAAAATGGATTGCACTACTTGATTATCCGCAATGGTATTGTGCACAAACTTGACATCAATGGGTCCAAAGAAATCAAATAAATAATTATTATTTGCTCCATTGCCGTTAATCATACAACTTTCAACTCTAAATTTTGGCAGCGTCGCTGGAGTGGATGCTGCCGGAAAAGAGATATCAAAAACGGTATTATTATTTCCTGCAATATTTACATTTGAAATATCAATATCATTGTTAGATAATCCTTTAAGCACTATGCCACTGTTGTTTTCAATTAAATTGCAATCGCTATTTCTCCAACAAATTCCCACAGTTCTTTCAAGCACGAATTGTGATTGATCGAGGTTAATTATAGAACTCCCGACGTTACCTTCAATCCAAACAGCGTTCATTTTTACATCACTGTTTTTGGCATAAAGAACAGCTCCAAGTGCAGTACCAAATCGAGAAGCACTTTCGTTGCTTCTAAAACTCACAGGATTGCTATTATCCCCTAAACAGCCCAGTACCCCACAAGACTGGTGACCAATTAGTCTTATAATTGCATTTTCTGCATAGATTGCCCCGCCTATATTAACTGAAGAATTTAAGTCCATTCCTGTTAATGAACCGTTTTGATCAGAACCTGTAAATATGGCAAAATAACACCCGTCTATGTAAACACCACCACCTCGTCCGTTGGGAGCCGCACTCAATGGACTGTCTGCAAAATTAGAAACAATACCACTTTGATTCGCCACATTAATAGAAGAATCTGCTCCTGCACTACTGCTGCTACAATAAATTCCGCCACCATAATCGGCAATATTGCCCAATACCAGAGACTCATTCATGAGCAAATCGGTATCACCACCAATAATGGCAATTCCAGCCCCGTTTCGTGCTGTATTATTTCGAATATCAACATTTTCTAATAACAACGATACATTTGAATTGTCAGAAAGCAAACCACCACCAGCGCCAGCTGCATTGCTGCCATTGATTAGGCGCAAATTTTTAAACACCATGGTTCTTCTGGTAGTAACGCCTTGAATTGTTATCACAACACCTTTGTTGGCAGCATTGATCAATACTTGATTGTTGTTAGGCATTCCTGTACCCATACTGCTACAATCACTATAACCACCTGTTAAAGCAATATCATAGTTACCACCAATAACTAAATTTTCAAAATAGGTTTTGTTGGTGGCAATTCTAAATTCTACGGGAATATTAATTAAGCCTAAAGCCGATTGAGTATAATCATCAATTGCAGCCTGAATAGTTGTATACTGGCATCCACCAGCACCAACAGAACGCCAATTGGTGGAACCCTTTTGCTGATTACTGAAGTCTTTAAAATGCTGCGACAATGCCAAGCTTTCATTTGATTTTTCATCGGTTTCAGGCTTTTTTAAACCTGTAGCCTGTGCAATATTTGTTATTAATAAAATAGTTAATAATGTTTTCATCGTATCTCCGTATATATAAAAGTAAAAAACGAACCGTATAAAACTGTTTTGAAAACTACACTCATGAAATATTCGTATGAACTATCTTAACTTCTCAAAGGAATAAAATTTTCGACTCATGAATGTAGTTTTTAAAACAACTTGATTGGTTTATTGTAAGAATTTCATGAATTGAAACCTGAAGATTTACTA
>JAJRQG010000151.1 GCA_024280395.1 Gammaproteobacteria bacterium
AGCCTTAAAAAGCTAGTTTTAGGAACGATTTTTAAGATAACATGGTTGCCAGTACCCATTCACCTATATACGTACTATTTCGTTTAATAAATAGTGCTTTTTTCAGGGTTGACTAAATATTACCTTTTAAAATTTTGACAAAGTCATCAATGTCTTGTTGAGTCTTTGTTTCTGTCACACAAATTGACATCGCATTACCAAGTTCTGAATAATGTTGTGATAAATCAACACCAGCAATAAAATCTTGTTGGGCTAATATTTCGATAATTTTTTGCGTGTTCTTCTTGGTCTGGATAACCAGTTCATGAAAATTTGGACTATCAAATAAAACCTTAATCCCAGTTTCTAAAAGTTTCTCTTTAAGGTAAGCAGAATTTTGCATGCAAACAGTTGCCACTTCTTTTAAGCCTTTTTCGCCAAGTAATGCCATATAAATAGTCGCACCAGTGACCATTAACCCTTGGTTAGTACAAATATTTGAGGTGGCTTTTGCTCGTCGAATATGTTGTTCGCGGGCTTGGAAGGCTAAAGTATAACCACGCTTGTCATCTAAATCAGTGGTTTGTCCAACAATTCGACCAGGCATGTTGCGAATGTATTTTTGTCTGGTTGTCATAAAGCCAAAATAAGGACCTCCTGATGATAATGGCACGCCTAAAGGTTGTCCTTCACCAACACAAATATCAACACCATCAGTTCCCCATTGACCAGGGGCTTTGAGTAAAGCTAATGATGTTGGATTAACTACAGCTATGGCAAATGTCTTTTTTGCATGTGCCCAATTGGTTAAAGCATCGACATCTTCAAATATGCCGAAATTATTGGGTTGTGGAATAACCAAAGCGGTAATGTCTTCTTCATCGTATTGAGACAGGTTTTCTAAACTGACCTTGCCTGTGCTTGTGTCAAAATCAACATCGACAACTTTAATGTTCTGGTTATGCACAATATTGTGTAAAACTTCACGATAAATAGGATTGACAGTGCGTGGAACTAAGATAATTTTAGATTTTGATTTACGGTTCGCGCGCACAGCCATCAAAGCAGCCTCAGCTAAGGCCGATGCACCATCGTACATGGATGCATTACTAACTTCCATGCCTGTTAACTTTGCTATCATACTTTGGTATTCATAAATAACTTGCAAAGACCCTTGAGAAACTTCGGCTTGATAGGGTGTGTAAGCCGTATAAAATTCTCCGCGGGTGGCTAATTGCCAAATAGCCGCAGGAATATGGTGTTCATAAGCACCACCACCAGCAAAACATTTCAAAGAATGGTCAATACGCGATTTATCTTTTATAAAACGTGAGACTTGCATCTCATTCATTTGTGAAGGTACGTGGGTTAAACCCTCGATAAGTAATTCTTTAGGAATTTCATCAAATAAATCTGCTATTTTTTCAACGCCAATGGCATCAAGCATGTTTGTTATATCATCACTAGTATGTGGTATAAATGGCATGTGTCGTCTCTTTTTTTATGGTTAAAATCAAAGTAATTAACTTACTCTTCATCTACTATTGAATTACGGTATTCCTCAGCAGTCATTAAATCTTTTAATTCATCTTCATTATCAACTTCCATTTCAAAAATCCAGCCATCATCGTAAGGGTTTTCATTAATCAATTCTGGCGCATCTTCCAAGGCATCATTAACAGCAACAACAGTTCCAGTTAAAGGGGTAAAAATATCTGAAGCGGTTTTCACTGATTCAACAACACCGCATTCATCGCCTGTTGCGTAAGAATCTTCTTCAGGCAACTCAACAAAGACAATATCGCCTAAAGCACTTTGTGCATGTTCAGTGATGCCAATACGAACATTGCCATTGTCTAAAACTTCAATCCACTCATGGGATTCCACGTATTTCAAATTATCAGGTACATAACTCATTATATTTTCTCTTTTGTATTTTAAATTTATGGTGTATCAATTAATACTTTACCATTGCGTACAAATGGTAGTTTTATGCATTTTACTGCCAATTCTTTTTTGCGTATCTTAACTTTGACATTTTCACCCATGTTTTTATCCACAATTGCCATTCCGATTGCCACTTGTGCCGAAGGAGAAAAAGAACCACTGGTGATTATACCTTCTAAACCATTTTCATCAAACAACTCTTGGTCATGACGCAGTATCCCACGTTCGGTTAAGACCACACCAATCATTATTTTAGTGATTCCTTTGGCTCTTAAAGCCGTTAAAGCATCGGCGCCAATAAAATCAAAATCCTCTTTGCGAACAGTCCATTCAAGACCACATTCTAAAGGTGTTATTTCTTCATTCATATCTTGACCGTACAAATGCATGCCAGCTTCTAGACGTAAGGTATCACGAGCACCTAGACCGCAGGGTTTAACATCTGCTTGCAATAATTTATTCCACAAATCAATAACATATTCCTGTGGCACCAAAATCTCAACACCATCTTCGCCAGTATAACCCGTGCGACCAATGAAATAATCTTCTTCATCCAGCGTGCAAAATTTCTTCAAATCAGCTAATTTAGTGGCAATTTTAGTCGGCAAAACGGCAAGACAAGCAGCAATAGCATTGGGTCCTTGGACAGCAATCATCGCCACCTTTGGGCGTTCCGTTAATGTGGCATCAAAGTCTTGAATCTGTTTTTCAAACCACGCCAAATCTTTTTCGCGCGTTCCGGCATTAACCACAATGCGGTAATTGTTATCGCCGCGTTTGTAAGTGATTAAATCATCAATAATGCCACCTTTTTCATTAAGCATGGTGCTATAAAGGGCTTTGCCATCGCTTAATTTGCGCACATCATTGGCAAGAATTTTAAGTAAGAGTTTTTCTGATTCAGGACCAATCAAATCAACAATCGTCATGTGAGAAACATCAAACATGCCCTTATCTTTTCGCACCGCATGGTGTTCTTCGATTTGAGAACCATAATTAATCGGCATATCCCAACCGCCAAAATCAACCATCTTCGCGCCAGCATCAATGTGTGCTTGGTGTAAATGAGTCTTTTTCACTTTGCTCTCTTGCTATTTTTAAATTGCGTGAACTATACTAAACAATCACAACTTTCACAAATAAAACTTATAAAATCATGGCGAATAGACTAAGCAAAATAATCACCAAAACAGGCGACGATGGAACAACGGGACTATCGGGCAATAAACGCGTCTCAAAAGCAGATGAAATAATCGAAGCAATTGGCACAATTGATGAACTTAACAGTGCTATTGGCATGGCGCGTGTAGTCTGTAACAATGATGAATTAGACAAAGAATTACAGCAATTACAGCATAATTTATTCAATGTCGGTGGTGACTTATGTTTAGAAGGTTCAGCCCTGATTTTACAAAACACAATACAAGCGGTAGAAAACTCAGTAGAAGAACACAACAAACACCTCGCCCCACTAACCAATTTCATCCTACCCACAGGTAGCGAACTCACTGCCCGCATTCACATGGCACGCAGTATTAGCCGCCGTGCCGAACGCATGTTGGTAGCAGCAGGACAAAAACACGATTTCAACCCCTTACTCACCATCTATCTTAATCGCTTATCTGATTGGTTATTTGTCATCGCCCGATTTACCGACGAAACCGATGAAGAGTTGTGGTGTTAGGAATGGGTTCTTTTAAAACAAAATGAACTAAAAGCCTTGATTTTTTATCAAATATGTTTACATGTTTGTTTGTATACTTCTGCCAAAATAAAGTATTACTAATAGAGTCCTTTTAAAAGGCTGTTAGACTATCTAAAAAATAAATAAAAAAATACTAACTTAAGACCCAAATTCCGATATAGAAAATACTATGATAGATATGATGTTTTGACCTGTCCATCATAAACCACGTGGATTATGAAAGACAGTATATACTATTGTTTTTCAATACCATAATTATGAGGACAGGTCATGAACAATTCTAACAACAAAACATCAGAAGTAAACAATCCATCGTTCAAAGATATACAAAATAGAAGTTATCCCGCCTATATAGGTATGGATACACATAAAGAAACCATTGTTTCATCAATTGCTAATCCAGGAAGAGGTAAGCCAAAGTATTTGGGAGAAATGGCTAATAATCCAAAAAAGATTAAAAAATTTGTAGAAAATATAAGTATGAAATACCAAGGAGAAGCCTTGTTATTTTGTTATGAAGCAGGACCATGTGGTTATCAACTTTATCATCAAATTAACAGTCTCGGACATGATTGTATGGTCGTAGCTCCATCATTAATTCCAGTCAAAAGTGGCGATCGTATAAAGACTGATAAACGAGATTCACAAAAATTGGCACGTTACTTACGAGACGGTTCTCTAACATCAGTTTGGATTCCAGGAACAGAGCAAGAAGCCATAAGAGACTTAACAAGAATCAGAGGCGATTTTAAAAACAATGAAACCAAGGCCAAACAACAATTGAATAGTTTTATTTTGCGGCATGGACACAGTTGGCCAGTAGGGAAAAAAAGATGGAGCAAAGGCTTTATGAGTTGGTTAGAAAACCTTAAGTTTAAGCACCCATGGCAACAAATCGTTTTACAGGAATATATTAATGCAGTATCTGATGCATCAAACAAATTAAACGAAACCCATAAATACTTGTTACAAGCCAAAGTTAATTGGAGTCTTAGTCCAATTATTGATTCATTGTCAGCCCTACGAGGAATTGACACATTGGCAGCAATGATTATTATATCTGAGCTTGGTGATTTAACACGATTCACTCACCCATCACAATTAATGTCCTATCTTGGCCTAGTACCGAGCGAACATACATCATCGACAAGACGCAGGCTTGGTGCGATCACAAAAGCAGGCAATAATGTTGCTAGAAGAATGTTAGTTGAGAGTGCATGGAGTTATAGGTATCCTGCAAGACAAACAGCACATATTAAAAGAAAAGCAAAAAATGCTAGTGATTATGCAAAAGAAGTCTCATGGAAAGCCCAAAAAAGACTATGTGCAAGATATCAGACATTTACCAAAGCAGGCAAAGACACAAGAACAACAATTGTTGCTATTGCCAGAGAGTTGGTTGGTTATGTATGGGATATAGCTGCGCATGAAATGAACAAGTTAAAAAATCAAAATGCAAAATAAAAAGCTATTTCAGAATCAAAGCAATGTGATTCCAAGATTAAACTAAGAGGAGGAAAAAAGTAAGTTAAGACAGAGTATCTCAAAGCCAGAACCAGAACCCTCGTTTGTGCTATAACGGCATCAACATAAAACCTCTTATGAGATGTTGATGATCCCTGCTGATAGATAGAGGCAAGCTGGATGACGTAATTGAAATCTTGTGTTAACCAATACACGTATATCAGCATGATTAACTGTCGAAAAAATGCTTAGGGTACTCTGTCTTAACTTACTTTATATCATAAAATAACAACAATATCATCGCAACTGTACTTTTTCAAGAATCAAAAAGTAGAGCTAACTATGGAAAATATATTGACAGGTCAAAACATATCAGCACAAGTCCTTGATGCACCTAGAAAATCCAGAAAAAGCTTCATCACCAATGATCTAGGTTGTTAGCAATTTTATTCAATTTATGAAGCCATTTTTTTCATAAAACTATTAAGGTGGGAAAGTTTTTAATACAGTTTATGTACATACGATCGCACCATTTGTATGAAATATTCGGGCTTATTACTTGGTCGGCAAATATTGGCATGATGAAGTTGGCTGAAAAATTGGGCATGAGGCAAGCGGCTTGCCTGCGTAAATGTCGATTGTGGCAAGGAAAATATTATGATAGTATTCGTTATGGTATTTTAAAAGAAGAGTGGCAAGTAGAAGTGATGAAAGAATGACAATTGAAGTTAAACAAGCACAACAACAAGATTTAGCACAAATAGCTTATTTATTTGATGCTTATCGGGTGTTTTATAAGCAAGCCAGTGATTATGAGTTGGCATTGGCGTTTATTACTGAGCGTTTTGAAAAAAACGAAAGTGTTATTTTCTATACTATTAATGACCAAGGTGAATATTTGGGCTTTACTCAGTTATTCCCTAACTTTTCTTCTGTATCAGCACAACGCAGTTGGATTTTGAATGATTTATTTGTTTCGCCAGATCTGCGCTCAACTGGAGTGGGTACTCTGTTATTGAACAAAGCTAAGCAATACGCTATCCAAACCCAGACTAAAGGCATTGGTTTGGAAACTTCAGAAGATAATGTCCGTGCCCAAGCATTGTACGAGTCATTGGGCTATAAAAAGAATAGCGAATTTGCCTATTTCCTTAAAGTATAATAACCCTAATTCCGATAGTGAAATACAATGATAGCACAAGTCCTTGATACAGCTAGAAAATTCAGAAAAAGCTTTATCACCAATGAGGTGACTTTAGTTTTTCTTGATTTCCTATGCACATCAGTTACTTGCACTCTCAAACGCATTTCACTATCGGGATTAGGGTATAAATAGCTATTTTTTTAACACAAGTAACGTGTAAAATATACTCATGAATAAGTTGAAAAAATGGTTTAAACGTTTGGTACTAACCTGCATTGTATTGTTTGTGTTATTTATAGCATTGGATTTCTTCATTCCTTTGCCAATAGAAGATTTCAAGCAAAGACATTTTGCCCAAGTGGTTGTTGATAAGGACGGTCAACCACTGCGCGCTTTTCCAGATAAGCAAGGTGTGTGGCGTTATCCCGTAACCCTTGAGCAAGTTTCACCTCTTTATCTTCAAGCTCTAATCAACTACGAAGACCGTTATTATTATCAGCATTTTGGTGTTAATCCTTTGGCATTGGTTCGTGCCTTTGGTCAGTTTGTTAAAAACCGAAGAATTGTCTCAGGTGCGTCCACTTTGACCATGCAAGTGGCACGTATTTTAAAACCGCATAAGAAATCATTTTCGGGTAAGCTGGTGCAAATATTTGTGGCATTGCAGCTCGAATGGCATTACAACAAGCAAGAAATCTTAACTTATTATGTTAATTACGCCCCTTTTGGTGGAACAATCCAAGGAGTCGAAGCTGCTAGTTTTGCTTATTTTGACAAGACATCTTTAGAGCTTACTGTCTCGGAAGCAGCTCTTTTGGCTGTTATGCCACAATCTCCCTCGCGATTTCGCCCTGATAGATACCCGCAAAGAGCAAAAAATGCCCGCAACAAGTTGCTGGATAGATTGGCAGAGTTTGAGGTGTGGGATAATCAAACAATTTCAGAAGCAAAGCAAGAGGAAGTTTGGGCAAGTTATAACACCCACCCAATGATAGCGCCGTTATTGACACGTCGACTAATAAATAAGTATCCGAAACAATCGATTGTGCATTCGACTATTGACATGAGTTTACAAACTGATTTGGAATATTTACTTAAACAATACGCGGCAACTCTGCCAGAAAAAACCTCTGTTGCTCTTGTTGTTATAGATAATAAAAATGCCAACACTTTAGCCTATATTGGCAGTGCTGATTTTTTAAACAGTTCTCGCTCTGGTCATGTGGACATGGTGCAAGCCATTCGTTCTCCAGGTTCAACGCTCAAACCTTTTATTTATGGGTTGGCAATTGATAAAGGTTTGATACATTCTGAATCACTTTTATTTGATGTGCCTCATTCTTTCGCAGGCTATCGCCCAAAAAACTTTACTAATAAATTTAACGGTCCTGTTAGTGTTTCTCAGGCATTGGGTCGTTCTTTAAATATGCCAGCAGTACAAGTGTTAGAAAAGCTCACTCCAGAAAGTTTTTATGTAAAATTAAAAAATGCTGGTTTAGATCTACACTTGCCACAAAATGCCAGTCCTAATTTATCAATCGCTTTAGGCGGAGGAGGGGTTAAGTTGGAACAAATGGTCGGCTTGTTTTCTGCACTAGGAAGAAAAGGCAAAGCAGTTAAACTAAAATTTATTCAAGAAGAAGATAAAGATAAACAATTTCACTTATTGAGTGAAGGCAGCTCTTGGATAATACAAAACATATTGTCGCAAGTCCCTTTAAACTCAATACACTCAAAAACGGTTATTAATAATTTAAAAATAGCCTACAAGACAGGCACAAGTTATGGCAATCGGGATGCCTGGGTTTTAGCCAGTAATAATAAAATAACAATAGGTATATGGGTTGGTAGGCCAGATGGTGCATTTATGGAGAAAAATAGTGGGCGACAATCAGCGGTTCCATTATTAAAAAAAGTCATGAATAGTTTGCCCGCAGATCAAATGGTATCACCACAAAAACCTGACAATGTCAATTTAGAAAAAATTTGTTGGCCATTAGGGAAAAAACAAAGCATGCAAAAAAGTGAATATTGCCATAAAAAACGTCAGGCTTATTTAATTGACGGCATTGCTCCTCCAACCCTATCGGATGAATTAAAGTTGGGGTATTCTACAGAGTTGTTAGAAGTCACTATGAACAGTAAGACAGCTCAACGTGTTCTGCCTTCTTGTTACCCTAAACAAATAATGACTAAAAAAATAGCACTATGGCCTCAAGTTCTTGAACCGTGGTTGTCATTAGCTAATAGAAGAATGAGTTTGCTGCCAAAATATAGTCTAAATTGTCAACAATACATTTCTTTAACCAAGATAGAAATTAGTGGTGTGCATAATCATGCGATACTGTATCCATCACCAGGTAGTAATAGGTTGCCTATTGTAGAATTGAAGGTAAGTGGTGTCGACCAACAAGAATTGTATTGGTTTGTTAACGGTGGTTTGCAAGAATCAACAGTTAATGACTTGGATTTGCGAGATTTAAAACAAGGTTCCTATCATGTCATGGTAGTAGATGAAGGAGGAGGCTTTGCCGAAATAGAATTCTCTGTTGGTAATTAAATTATCAAATAAAAATACCAAGCCCTTGGTATTGCTAGGTGTTTGCATTGCCTGATAAAAAAGTTAGTCTAAAATAGAAAATAAAACGATAAAGTTCTTTACATTAAAAGCGGTGTATCTATAATGCGCATCTCGCTTGAGAAAGGCAACTTTTGCAGGTGACTTGAAGTATTCGAAATGGTCTCTATATAGGAGGCCTAAATGGAATAAAATCAAGGTTTTGTAAGTTGTAATTTTAGTTGTTTTGACTGGTTGAAAAACCAATTCAAAATTAAATTAAAATAAATTTAAAAAGAACTTGCAAAGCAAAAAAGGATGTCTATAATGCGCATCCAGCTTTGAGAAAACGTCAAGTGTTTTTGAAGCGAAATGAAAGACGCGAAATTAAATTAAAAAATAATTTAAAAAAGGGTTTGACAAACAAAAAACGCACACTATAATGTGCGGCTCGCTCAACGAAATGTTGAGAAGAGGTTTTCGGTGAGAAAACAACAAATAGTTCATTAAAAACAAATAAATAGATAATTTGTGTGGGCACTTGATTAAGTAAGCTTTATAGCTAAAACGTGTGTCTCCTTGGAGGCGCACATAAAAGAACAAGTGACCTGACAATTTCCTTTGATAAATAGTATTTATACTACTTTGTCAAAAACAGTGAATAAAAACACAATCTTAGGATTGTGAATAAGTCAGATTAAACTTAAAGTAATAAGATGTAATTCGTTACATCGCAAAATTAACTGAAGAGTTTGATCCTGGCTCAGATTGAACGCTGGCGGTATGCTTAACACATGCAAGTCGAACGGTAAC
>JAJRQG010000152.1 GCA_024280395.1 Gammaproteobacteria bacterium
GAAGCAATACATAACGGGAGTCCAGCATCAATAGAGCAATGAAATTGCAGGCTCTTATCGGGCAAAACGCTTGAAATGGATCGAATATACCATTCATCTGATACATTAAGCATCAAAGGAAACATGGCAAAATCTAAAGAGTTCAGCTCAAGTGGGTTCAGTCCATTAATTTCCGCATAAGCATCAGCTGCAGGTTGCCCGTCTATTTCTTTCACAATGCGTTGTTCAAAATCAACTTCAGTTGTTATCACTTCTTTGTCAGTTGGCTCAAAGTGTTGCATTCTAAATACTTCAAAGTCATTTCTAACTTCAATCACCATCAATACCGAGCTGTTATTTTGAAAAGTATTATTAAAGAATATATAAGTTTGCTGAAAATCTAAATCATCGGCTGCAGATCCTCCAATGATATTAATATCTCCCATGGCCTTATATAAAATAGAGGTAATTTTTTCTTCTGTTAATGACATGCCATCAGTTAACAAAAAGCCAAACATTTTTGTTGTTGAGAAATGTTCGTTGAACCTTAATTTGCTCTCTATATTTGTAGCAATTTTCATCGCATTAGATAAATTAAAATTCTGAACATTCTTAATTAAAGAAGGATGCACTGCATAAGATTTTGAACTGAGAACCAAAGCCACTATACTGTTTGTTTGGTAGAAATTTGAAATTTCCCCAGCGGTGGTACAACCAACAACTAAACAGTCAAAACTGGTATTCAGTTCTGAAGACAGAAGGGTTAAGTCATAATGAGAGGAACAGAAAAAAAGAATTATTTCAATTTTCTTAATATTGATTTGCGATTTTATTTCTGACACAGCCATACAGGCATCAGTAGATGTTGATTTTAAGACTTGAACAGTGGGATTGTTTGTCATTTGTACAATTATTTTAATAATTAAAAAATATTATACAACCAAATGTAAACAATTATCAAATTAATTTAACCCATAGAACTTTGAATGACTTGCAAGAGCCCTAGAAGTCGTTAATTTTAAATATCAAAATTAGGCAGTTTTTTCTCCAGCAATTTTTTTTGTAAACGTACATATTTAGGCAAACCATTCTCATAAGGAGGATAAGCCTCACCTACAATTAAGGGTTGCATGTAAGTTCTACACTCATCGGTAATCCCAAACCCATCTTCGGTAATATAGCTGCGAGGTAACATCTTTTCAACATTGGCCATATCTGCCAACTCAGCTGTAGTTATTTCCCATTGATAAGGTTTGTCTGATAATCTTTTAATAATCGGCATCACTCCATTACGGCCTTCAATGGCTAATTTAACAGCCGCTTCTCCCACGGCATAGGCTTGTTCAAAATCTGTTTTTGAAGCCAAATGTCTGGCAGAGCGTTGCAAATAATCAGAGACGGCCCAGTGATATTTATAACCATGCTCATCACGAATCATATTGGCAATAACGGGTGCAACACCACCCAGTTGTGCGTGACCAAATGCGTCAATTGTACCGGCATCTGCTAAAAATTTGCCATCCTTGTCTTGAACACCTTCAGAAACAACAATAGAACAATAACCATAGTTTTCAACCGAGTATTTAACCCGTGCTAAAAAGGCTTCTTTCTCAAAAGGGATCTCTGGAAACAATATAATTTGCGGTGGTTCATCGTGAGATTTACCAGCCAAACCACCAGCCGCAGCAATCCACCCCGCATGTCGACCCATAACTTCCATTACAAACACCTTGGTTGAGGATTCACTCATGGACTCAACATCCAGTGACGCTTCCATAATTGAAGTGGCAATATACTTAGCCGTGGTTCCAAAGCCTGGGCAAGTATCAGTAATAGGCAAGTCATTATCGATGGTTTTGGGAACACCGATACAATTCACAGGGTATCCCAATTCAGCGGCAACTTTAGATATTTTGAATGCGGTGTCAGAAGAGTCGCCGCCACCGTTATAAAACACATAACCAATATTGTGGACTTTTAAAACTTCAATTAACCTTTCGTATTCTGCACGCTGTTTTTCAATGTCTTTGAGTTTAAAACGACAAGACCCAAAAGCACCACCTGGCGTGTATTGCAAGGCAGAAATATCGGCATCGCTTTCAAAAGAAGTGTCAATCAACTCTTCGCGCAATGCACCAATGATGCCATTTTTCGCACCATACACAATGCCAATTTTATCTGAATGTTTTCTTGCGGTTTCAATTACGCCACAGGCTGTTGCATTAATAACGGCAGTGACACCACCTGATTGGCAGTAAAGGGCATTTTTCATAGTCATGGTTTTATCCTATATATTCAGTTATAATGTGCGCAAATTATGTCAAAGGGTTGACTTAAATCAACGTAAGCGTTACTTTATCACACCCTAATGGCTTTTATAAGCACTTTCTAATATAAGAGAAAATTACAAAATGAGATTGGTTTTATTGGGCGCGCCTGGCTCTGGAAAAGGCACACAAGCAAAAGTACTAAAAAAAGAGTACAATATCCCCCATATTTCGACTGGTGATTTGTTACGTGCGGCCGTTGCTGCCAAGACTGAATTGGGTCTTGCTGCAAAAATTGTTATGGACAAAGGACAACTGGTTTCTGATGAAATCGTCTTGGGAATGTTAAAAGACAGATTGGCAGAGGATGATGCAAAAAATGGATTTATTCTTGATGGGTTTCCCCGTAATTTAATTCAAGCAGATATGTTAGACAAATTACTAACCGAAATTAATATGCCGGCACAACATGCAATTTTAATTGCTGTTGATCCAGACGAAGTAGTGGGAAGAATCGCCAAACGTGCCGAAATCGAAGGCCGAGCAGATGATTCTGAATCTGTGGTTCGTGATCGCATTAAAATATACGAAGATCAGACCTCGCCAGTGATTAACCATTACAAAGATCATGAAATTCTAAGTGAAGTGCTGGGAACAGGCAGTATCGAAGAAGTACAACACAGAATATTATCAGTTTTAAGGTTTTGATTCGTAAGATGGGCCTAGCCCATCTTGTATTTGTTGTTGCGGAATCGGGACTTTAGTCCCGCCTTGTCATGGTCTTGAAGTCTCAATATAAACCCTGATCCTTAATATAATCCAATATATCAGGAGACAACAAACCAACAACTTGTTCGGCATCAAATCCTCGCCGAATCTCCGTGGAAGAAATATCAACAATATCAGAATTTTGCACAACAAACACATCGGGATTTACCTTTCTTAATTTCGCAATAAAATTGTGATTAATTCTATTGCCTGGCCTTTGGTTAATCAACAGGCCAGAATGCTCTAGCAACTCACTCCATTTATACCACTTGCGAAATTTTGGCCATCGGCCCTGAAAGTGATCCGCACTCACCATAAATAAACAATCCCCATCATCCTTCGTTGATCTTTCCACCACCTCTGTCTTCTTTTCCGCTCTCTCCGTCATTCCCGCGAAGGCGGGAATCCATTCTTTCAAGGCCCTTATGGTGTTGTAGCTATAATTTTTCTCACTTGAATTATCAACCAACTCTTTTTCGATTTGGCTCACTTGAATATCACAATCCAATTGTTTTGATAATCTTTCGGCAACCAATTTACACATGGAAAATCGGTGCTCAAAAGGGGCTACAGGAGCTTTTTTATCTGTTATTAAATTCGGTTGATAAACAGGAATCAGTAAAAATTGCTCGATTTCAATTCCGTTATAACGACAATATTCAATACCATTGATGATGGCTTGTTCGTGTCCTTTGTGAAAGGGATCAGCGGTTAGTCCAAAGATGACAGTGAACCTAGTTTTAATCATTAAACATCCAAATTGTCCGCAGGGCTTTTGATTTTATTGATTGAAATTTCCCAAACTGTAGGAACAGGTTGATGAAAAACTTTCCAATACAAAAACCTAATACTCGTCAAGACTTGCTCCATAAGGGCTAAAGAACATTGTTTTTTTTGTATGCAATAATACAAGAAATTTTGGAGACCTTCAAAGCAGATACCCACTGCAAAAATAATTTCAAAGCCGAAGCATAGTTCTTTACAATTACCTTAGAATAATTTTCAATTCGAGCCTGTTTGATTACTCGAAAAATGATTTTTTGCTTATTCATTAAATATGGTTTACTTTATATAGTAGATACAAAATAATATAACAGATAGCAGAAGTATATGCAATTGCGTATATTACGACGTTAGCTTTTATTTAATACAAAAACTAAAAATCGAGCAACCATGAAATATATTATCGGAATAATATTACTAGCACTTATTTTCATAATAGGATTTTGGTCCGGGAGCAAATATGCTTCAACCGAATTCCCAAATCAGGGTGTTTTAATAAGCGATGGACCGGGCCTAGAGGAAGTTCAGCAAATAACTGGTGAATATGTTCGAACTCATGTAGCGGCCGATTTTGAGGAATGTGCTTCCCTTTATGCAGAAAATGCAGTTTACATGGCTCCTGGAAGACCTTCACTTAAAGGCAGAAGTGAAATAAAAGCCTATTTAAAAAAATCATTTACAGGTAGAGGAAATAATAAAATTCTTGACATGAAAGAGCCTGCAGAAGAGGTGATTTTCTTTGGAGATTATGCCACTGTCAGAGGAACTGGTTATGACAATATTTTAAGCGCAGACTCAACAATAACTAAATCGACTTATAAATGGATGGTATTGGCTCACAGAAACCCAGAAGGAACTTGGGAGATTGTCTGGGATATTTATAACAATGACTAAATAAAAAAAACTAACAAAGTGTACAATTCATTACTAGTTAGAGCTTACTTACGAAAATCCCGCTGGAATTTTCTATCTGTGATTATTTGCTAACTTTATTGTTTAAACACGCAACGAAATCATACACTAGACCGTTGTGCTTCATTACCACAAACCGCTAACCAATGATAAAATTCTTTCGGAAAATTAGACAAAACTTACTTCTGGAAAATAAAACAGGAAAGTATTTTAAATATGCCATTGGTGAGATTGTTCTTGTGGTTATTGGAATTTTAATTGCGTTATCAATTAACAATTGGAATGAATCCAGAAAGCAATCGATATCTGAAAATGAATTCATAACTAATATAAAAAAGGATCTAAAAAAAGATAAGGATTATATTAATTTAATAATAAGTTTTATAGAACCAAGAATGCAGGCCTATGAAGAATTAAATAGTGACTTACCTAATTTATATGATAATGATAAGAATTCTTTAGATTTATTATTTCAGAATTATTTTATAAGTCAACGCACTTTTTATCCGATTCTTGGCTCATATCAATCTGCTTTATCAGGCAATCAAATTAATACATTTACAAGAAAAAAATTAATCCAAGACATTACTAAAATATATAATTCAACTTATGATAGATTGATTGATAATGGCCATATTTTAGATGAAAGGTGGTTTTATTTAAGCAAAAAATATGCTTATGAAAGAAGAACCGGGCATTTTCGTGAAATGAAATTTGAACAACTTTCTGAATTTCTTGATGACTTGTATTATCATTATCAGCAAATGGAGTGGTATTTAAAACAATTAAAGTCAACCATAGTTGAAATTGATGAAATTATTGCAGGAAACTAGAAAAATACGCCGTGATAAACTGCTCTCTCCATAGCACAACAATATCTTGCTATTTAATCCACTATCATGTATTTTACATTGTGGCTTGGCCAACATTGGTTGAGCTAAATTAAGTTTCGGGGGAAATCAATGAAAACACATGTATACTTTAGAGGCATTCTTATTGGCTTATTATCTATTGCTTTATTTGGCTGTGACAATCAATCAAAACAAGAACTGGCGCAACTCAAAGATGTTAATCAAAATTTACAATCCAATCTCACATCCTATGTAGCACTGTGGGATGATGTCATTAATAATGGCAAAATTGATTTGATAAATGCCACACACTTTACTGACAATATAATTATGGTTGTCAGTCCAGAAAATGTTGCAGGAATTGAAAATTTCAAAGCTTACTACAAAAACTTTCTTACAGGTTTTTCAGATATATCTTTTACGGTAAAAGATGTATTTGGCCAAGGCGATAAAATCGTTAAACATTGGAACTTTAAAGGCACGCACACAGGTGACTTTTTTGGCATATCCGCAACAGGCAATACTGTTGACATTGATGGCGTAACTCTGGTTAAAATGAATGGCAACAAAATAGCCCAAGAGCAAGACTTTATGGACAACATGCTTTTTATGCAACAACTGGGCGTATTATCATCATCCGACAATGTCTCAATAATTGATGATCTTTATAAAAGCTTTGCCAAAGGAGATGTTGCTTCAGTATTGGCCGCCATGGATGACAATATCATTTGGAATGAAGCCGAAGGCAACACTTATGCCGATGGCAATCCCTACAAAGGCCCTGATGCGGTGCTGCAAGGTGTATTTGCACGAATTGGAGCTGACCACGAATATTTTCACTTAACTGATATTCAACTGCATGACATGTCAAACAATCGAGTACTGGCAACATTGCGTTATCAAGGTAAGCGCAAAGACAATGGTGCCATAATCGATGCCCAAGCTGCACATTTTTGGACGTTAAACAATGGTAGAATCATCGCTTTTCAACAGTATGTTGATACCAGACAACTGGCAGAATCTGAAATCAAATAAAAAAAATCAAAATCATTATTAACAGTCATACGGGGGTATAAACTGTGTTATTCAATTCTTTAACTTTTATTGTGTTCTTTGCCATTGTTTTGGTATTGCACCAAATGCCATTTTCATGGCGAACCAAAAAAACCAATCTGCTGATTGCCAGCTATTTATTCTATGCTACTTGGAATCCTCCTTTTGTTATTTTGATTTGGATTTCCACTTTAGTTGATTGGCATTTAGCGAAGCGGATATTTGTAGAAACCCAGCAAAGCAAGCGTAAACGGTTGTTGTTGGGCAGTATATTGGTCAACTTAGGATTGTTGGGTTATTTTAAATATGGAGAATTTTTATTGCACAATTGGCAGCTGTTAATGTCAACAATGGGCATTGATTACCAAGTGCCTGAATGGAGTATTATTTTACCGGTTGGTATTTCTTTTTATACCTTCCAAACCATGGCATATACCCTTGATGTTTATTTAAAACGGGCCGAACCAAGCAAAAATTTTCTCGATTTTAGTTTATTTGTGACATTCTTTCCACAACTGGTGGCAGGGCCCATTGTGCGACCCACACATTTAATTCCACAATTTGAAACAGAGCGCAAGGTCACTAAAAATATGTTTATTTGGGGACTGGGATTAATGACCGTTGGTTTGTTCTCAAAAATAGTTATTGCCGATGGCATGCTTGCTCCCATTGTTGATCAGGTTTACAAAGCCAAGGGAGCTGTTATATTTACCGATGCTTGGTTAGGAACCATGGCCTTTGCAGGGCAGATTTTTTCAGATTTTGCGGGTTATTCAACCACAGCCATTGGCGTCAGTTTAGCGTTGGGGTTTTCATTACCGACCAACTTTAATTTTCCATATGCAGCCATAGGCTTTTCAGATTTTTGGCGGAGATGGCATATATCCCTATCAACCTGGTTACGTGATTATTTGTATATTCCATTGGGCGGCAATAAAAAAGGCGCACGACGAACGACCATTAATTTAATGTTGACCATGCTCATTGGTGGTTTGTGGCATGGCGCCAGTTGGACCTTTGTGGTTTGGGGTGGTTTGCATGGATTATATTTGATTATTGAAAGAATTTTAAGCAAAAAATTCAAAGGTGCCCAATGGTTGAAGAAAAACTCAACCAGAATATTGTTGGCATTGATGACTTATCTATTGGTCTGTATTACTTGGGTGTTTTTCCGTGCTCAAAGTTTTCCGCAAGCCTTTGAACTGATTCAATCCATGTTTGGATTTAATTCAGCAGAACGATCGGTATTACCAACGGTTTACTTGATTGAAGCCATAGTTGTGACTATTGCTATGTTATTTATTCATTGGAAAATGCGCAATACATCACTCGAAGCTGTGGTACAGAAAACCCCTTGGTTTATTACTGGAATCGTTTGGGGCATTATGCTTATTTTAATCATTATTTCACAGGGGAGCGGCGATGCCTTCATTTATTTCCAATTCTAAAGATTCCAATTCTAAAGGTTCTAGTACAATGAACTCACACAAAGAGAAAGATTACTATTATCATGAGAATCGCCCGATTCCAGAAATTCCATGGAAAAAAGTTTTGATTCTTGCTTTTGCCTTCATGTTTATAGGTGTAGTTGCATGGGAGTACAATGCCAGAGTAGCTTGGAGCTATGACCCAGAGGCTTATATTGACTCCAAAGGCATATGGACAATTGAAAGAAGGCGCATTGATCACAGTGATAAAAATACCGTAGCGGTTATTGGTTCTAGTCGAATTTTATTTGATTTAGATCTAAACAGTTATGAACAATTAACGGGAACTCGACCGATTCAGTTGGCATTAGTCGGTACCAGCCCAAGACCCTTGTTAAAAGATTTGGCATCAGATGAGGATTTTGTAGGCCTGTTGATTATGGGCATCACACCCGGCAATTTTTTTAGTGGTCGAGGTGGGTTATTTGCTAATAACCCAAAATACTATGTCAAAGAAAGCCCAACCCAAAGAATATCACAACAACTCAGCATGTTGATTGAACCCTACCTGGCTTTTTATGACAACAGCAACTGGCCATTATTTACTTTAATTGGGCGCATGGATTTTGAAAACAATGTAGCAAAACACGATCCAGTTTCTATGGTATGGACCTTGTCTGAAATGGACAAAGACCGCAACACCAAAATGTTTTGGAAAGTTGAAGATGTACCCTATTATCAAAAACACGCGCAAGCAACTTGGCAGAACTTTTTTGATTTAGGTGATAAATTTGGTGCACCGCCGTTTGATTTAGATGAATTTTTAGAGGGCGTTAGCAAAGATATCAATACTATTCGCACCCGTGGTGGCGATGTGGTATTTGTGCGCACGCCATCATCCGATGTATACCGAGACAGGGAAAATAAATTTCAACCACGAGATAAATACTGGGACAGGTTGTTGTCCCAGACAAATTCTGTCGGCGTCCATTTCGAAGATCACCCAGAATTGCAAGGTTTTAGAACCCCCGAATGGTCACACCTACATTCAGATGATGCTCCTGTTTATACCTCTGAATTGGTGCCTATTTTGGATCAAAAATTAAAAGAAGTAGGAAAACCAGGGATTATTGACGAATGAATAACAAAACCACCGTCATTACGAGAGAGGAACGACTGTGGCAATCTGTTGAATCTGCCGTAACTTTCAAAAGAACAGTGTCATTAAAAGGAGAAACGAAACGGCACCAAACGGCAGGATCGCCGTTTTGCCACGCGAAGCGACCCGAAGGGCTTGGAGCAGGAGCGGAAAGACAATCTATTCAAGAATACGGTAGCATCAGAAGGTTGCCGCAGTCGTGCCTCCTTCGCAATGACGGAGTATTAAATTTAAAAGAGTATAACCATGATTAAATTCTTCCGAAAAATCCGCCAAAATCTTCTAAATGAAGGCAAAACTGCCCGTTATTTTAAATATGCGATTGGTGAGATACTATTAGTGGTCATTGGTATTTTGATTGCTTTGCAACTCAACAATTGGAACGAGCGAAGAAAACTAGAAATTGAAGAAATAAAAATGCTGAAAAACTTACAGCTTAACCTACAAGCTGATATTGAGAGTTTTGAGAATGCAAAAACGGTACATAGCACAACAGCCAAATCGATTGATCGGATTTTTAACTTCTTTGAAAAAGATATGGCTTATGACGACTCATTAAAATATGATTTTCACCGTACAACACGTCTTTGGACACCTCAAATCAACGACAGCGTCTATCAAGCACTAAAATCACAGGGTTTAGATTTGATTTATAATGATACTCTTAGCAAGAATATTATAGTTTATTATTCTTATTCTAGTACAAGTTATCAACAAGCTATTCATGACTATAGAACAATTATTATGGAAAGTAATAAAGAGATAATAAGCGAAAGATTTGACTCCTTATGGAATGGAGATTATACCACTTATCGTAAAACTCAAAAGTATGAAGATTTCAATGGCTACATGGTTCCAATTGATTATGAAGCTCTCAAACATGACCGTAAATATAGATTTTATTTAAGTGGATTGAAAAATCAGTTGTACTGGTTTATAGAAAGGTCTATAGATAGAGCATCCAAAATGGCTAAGCAACTCAACCAAGACATTGAAGATGAACTTACAAGGAGAAATCAACTGTGATTTTTTACTTACGAAAAACCAAAACCACTGTAATTGCGAGGAGCTCCGCCACACGGCACCAAACGGCAGGATCGCCGTTTTGCCACGCGAAGCAACCCGAAGGGCTTGGAGCAGGAGCGGAAAGACAATCTTTTTTGGATTACGGCATATTGAAGAGATTGCCACAGTCGTACCTCCTTCGCAATGACGGTGTATCAAATTTAATAGAGTATAACCATGTTTAAATTCTTCCGAAAAATCCGCCTAAACCTCCTGAATGAAGGCAAAACAACCCGTTATTTTAAGTATGCGATTGGTGAAATCTTATTAGTCGTGATTGGAATTCTAATAGCATTGCAAATTAATACTTGGAATCAAGAACGACTTTCTAATATTGAATTAAAAATGACTTTATCAGATATTCACTTTGAATTTCTTGAAAACAAAAGAGCCGTTGATCATACCATGAAAGTAAATATTGCAACATTTGAAAATGGTAAAAAACTAATGAGTTTTATGGGCAAAGATCGGGGCTTTATCCAATCCCAAAATGTTGATAAATTGCTATTTGAATCTCTAGAGGGTAAACCGTTTAAGCCTACTCAACATTCTTTGTCATATATACTACAACCGGGGAGATTGGAGCTTTTACAAAATGATAATCTAAAAAAATTGATCTTACAATGGACACGATCCTTAAAAGAATATGATGTTCATCATAGTAGATTTGAGAAAAAAATCGATATTGATTTAGTGCCTTATTTAAGTAAGAATTATTCTTTAAAGGATATTGATATGCACGGAAATCTAGCATGGAAAAATAAGACAACACTTGATATTGATAAGCTGGCAATATTTAGTGACATAGAATTTGAAAACATTTTAGATGATCTTCTTTATCGTAGTTCACGGAGTATCAGTGATTTAGAAAAATTAGTGAGTTTTACTGATGCCATAATAAAAGAAACAGAAAATTTAAAAGAGTGATACTAATTATAAACAAACCGGAGAAATAACCATGGGAATATTTTGGAGCTTAGATACAACCAAAGAATTATTGAAAAAAACCCTTTCAACTTTAGAAGACCTTCTGTTCAAAGACATCGATGGCGATGGTTTGTTAGATTGATGATGTACATAGCTTTATCATATAAAACTCACGTCATTGCGAGGGAGGAACGACCGCGGCAATATCATGACTCTATAGTAATCTCAAACAGATTATCACATCGTTCCACTACTCACAATAACCAGAACAATTACCCAAACGAGGTTTCAACATGCTATTAAGATCCGTAACAACACACGTCAAAGAACAGAATTGGACGGCTATAATCATTGACTTTTTTATTGTTGTAGTTGGAGTTTTTATTGGTATACAAGTAGCCAATTGGAATGAATCTCGAACCGATAAAATTCGCGCTACAGGTTATCTTGAACGCATAGCAAAAAACCTTGAAACAGATACCCAAAACTTTAACAATAGGATAGCATTTTGGTCAACAGTATCTGGTTTTGGTTTTGCTGCACTGAACTATGCAGAATCGGGAGAGAAGGGAAAATTATCGGACTGGGAAGTCTTACTATCCTTCTTCCAGGCCAGTCAATTAGCGGAGTTCCTTGCAGCCAAATCAACTTACAATGAAATAAGCAGTGCTGGTGAATTGGGGCTTATTGGAAATGAAGAAATACGCAACAAAATTTCCACCTACTATACTGGGTCTGACAATTGGATTCTCAGCGATAAGCCCCTTTATCGAGAGCATATTCGCGGTTATATACCTATTTTAATACAAAAATACATTTGGACAAATTGTTATAAAACCAATACCAACTTACAACAATCCATGTTCGATTGTGAGCCGCCAGTACCTCAAGAACAAATAGTTGATTTGTTGGTTGAAATCAGCAGGGACAAAATGTTAATACGAGAGTTGCGTTATTGGATGTCTACTATGCAGGTTGCAACACTCATTGGCAATAACCAATTAAGTAATGGAAACGAGTTGTATGATATGATTAAAACTGAACTACAAGCCAATAATAAATAAAAAACCGGAGAAATAACCATGGGAATATTTTGGGACTTAATGCAAGAAGAAGAACTGGACAAACAAAAAGAAAAAGCCAGCAGCTTAGAAGAACGCGTTGATCAGATAGAAAAAGATTTAGAGAAAACCAAAGAATTGTTGAGAAAAACCCTTTCAGCTTTAGAAGTGCATCTGTCCAAAGACATTGATGGCGATGGAAAATTAGGTTGATAATGCATGGTACTAAAACATTTAGTACTGCCGTCATCCTATGCTAACACAAGTTCAATTTTAATAGGATGTATAATTAGAACTAGGAGAAAGGAATAAGGCCGTGGCTGTCATGAGTTCTTAGAAACTGTTCGCAATGCTGGCCACCTTTCTCTGCCTTACAAAAAACC
>JAJRQG010000153.1 GCA_024280395.1 Gammaproteobacteria bacterium
ACCATCAAATATGCTTTGTGCCAGTGCTCCTTTGTGCTTTTGCAATTTCTGAATTTTTTCTTCGACAGTACCTTTGCTAATCAATTTATACACGAAAACTTTTTTATCTTGCCCAATACGGTGCGCACGATCACTGGCTTGCGATTCAGCTGCGGGATTCCACCAAGGGTCAAAGTGTATAACAGTATCTGCGGTGGTTAAGTTAATTCCTGCACCACCGGCTTTAAGGCTAATCAGAAAAACGGGCACATCACCGGCTTGAAATTGTTCAATCAAAGGTCCTCGTTTGGTA
This sequence comes from Gammaproteobacteria bacterium, assembly GCA_024280395.1. Taxonomy (GTDB): domain Bacteria; phylum Pseudomonadota; class Gammaproteobacteria; order Xanthomonadales; family Marinicellaceae; genus NORP309. The sequence goes on from JAJRQG010000153.1 coordinate 293, forward strand.
GCAGGGGTTTTTCCTGTTAGCATGATTGAAGGGATGCCCAATGTGTTTAAATGCTTTTCGATAATATCTAACATGCTGGTAAATGAGGAAAATAACAGTATGCGTCTGCCTTCTTCAACCATGTTGGGTAACACTGTTGTTAACCAATTGAGTTTAGCAGAACCCATTGTTTCATCAATGGTATTTAATTTCAACAGAGCAGGGTGGCAACAGACTTGGCGAAGCCGTAAGAGTGCATTGCCAATAATCATTTTATTTGCTGATCCTTGTGTCTTTTGCATGGCTTGTTTGATTTCATCACTCATGGTTAATCGAATGGTTTCATAGACATTGGCTTGTGCTTCATCCAGTTCAATGATTTGTACAATTACAGTTTTCTCTGGAAGTTCTTTGGCCACTTCTGATTTGGTTCTACGCAACATAAAAGGCGAAACCCGTTTGCTTAAATCGGCTTGTCGGTCTTGGTTTTGTTCTTTTTCTATCGGCATTTGATAAATGTGTTCAAATTGTTTTTGTGAGCCCAAAAAACCAGGCATTAAGAAATTAAACAATGACCACAATTCACCCAAATGATTTTCAATAGGTGTTCCAGATAGACACAACCTTTGCTTGGCATTAATTGAACTGGCGACTTTTGCCGCACGAGTTTTGGCATTCTTAATGGCTTGTGCTTCGTCTAAAATATGTATATGGAAATTAAATTCAGACAATTTTTCGACATCTCTAATCATCACACCATAACTAATAATCACAATATCTACAGTGCTAATATTGGGATAAATTTTGTGTCTGCCCGTGCCGCTTAAAACCAATGAACTTAAACTGGGTGTAAATTTTCTGATTTCTGCTTGCCAGTTACTCAGTAAACTAGTGGGAACCACAATCAAGCACGGTGTTTTAAGTTTTCCGGTGTTTTTTTCATGCAGAATATGGGTCAATACTTGTAGTGTTTTCCCCAAACCCATGTCATCGGCTAATATTCCTCCCAATTCATATTGACTTAAAAATTGTAACCAAGAAAAACCAGTTTTTTGATAGTCGCGCAATTCAACGGTTAGATTTTTGGGAATAGCTACTTCAACCAAGCCCTGTGACTGAGCCAGTTCGTCGGCTTTCTGTTTCAGCCATGAATCACCTTGCCACTTTAAATTTGGTTTCTCCCCTGTGTACTTGTCATCGCTTTGAGTTAAAGATTCTTGTAATTGATTAATCCGAATTAACTGCGTGGTGGATAAGGTCAATTGTTGATCTTTATTGAGCGAAGATCCATCATACAGTTCGGTTAATGTAGAAACAATTTGATTTAAGCTATTGTTATTTAAGCCAATATTCTTTCCGTCGGACAACTTGATGCTAAAGTTTTTACTTTGGGTTTCTGACAATTTTCCTGAAGCAATGGCTTTGACTAAATAAGGCAGAATATTGACAGAGTGCCCATCAATAGTTACTCCCAACTCGAAATCAAACCAATTATTATTGAGGATGGATGGATTTCTTGTTTGGTCTGTTTTTTGGTCTTTTATTTGATTTTTTGATGCTTTATGAGACTTAACCTTGGCATACCAATCATTAACAACCAATTGATTGAACTTGAAGTTGTCATTGATGCTGATTTTCCAACCATCCAATTGTAGTCCTCGCAATAAACAAGCATTGGTACTGAAATCTTTATCGATAAAACGATCATTCAAATGAAAATCTTTTAAAACCGTTTTCTCAAAGTGGGCATAGACCGAATCTAAGTTTTCAATCTGTCGCAAATATCCCGCCATTAGATTGAGAAGGTTGCTTTCCGGTACAATTTTCCCAGATGATAAATCAGCAAAACTAAACTCGTTGCTGCCATGAATGAAGCTGATTTTCGCCACATCGATATCAAAATAATGATTGGTTCTTGCTTGAACAGTTACTTCATAACTGTTGATACTTAAATGTGGAATCAGTTTTTGATGAGTCACATCAATTGAAAGTGCCCTAGTATTGGTGGTTGATTTATAAGCAATGCTGTTTTCATTGATAGAAAAATAGAAATGATCAATGATGAGTTTTGCCCCTGGATTAACCACAGCTACATCCTGGTTGTACTCTAAAGCCGAACGATAAACAGCCCGCCAAAAACAACGATTAGTCAGCAGTATTTCATTCAATAATTCATGGTCTCTATCGGCTTCAAGTACAAACTGATGCTGTTTAATAATTAATCTTTGTTGTAATAAATGCAATATCCTTTGATCGGCAATAGTCACAAACTTTGGCATGGGAGATTTATCCAACAAATTAGAGTCTATCTTTGCTTTTAATGTATACCTTTGGTCGGTTGAAATATAGGCTTTGTGTAAGGCAATAGTAAATTGATTCAACTCGCCATCATAATCCAAAATATAGACCAAACGGTGACGGGCCATATTGGGATAGGGATCATGCTGTTGTTTGACCATCCAGTTTGAAAAAGTCTCTCCAATGTTGTAACTGGCTTGAAGTTGCTGAGTAAAAGGCGGCAATTGGTCTAAACGGGTTTTTGATTCAACCACCAGAGCAGCCAAATGTACACAAGGCTTAGCCAATTGACATTCGCAACTGCCAATGGGTTCATCAAGGTCTTTGCTCAGTGGCCAGTTTATGCTCGATTTATGCGAAGTGTTGTCGTCATCTCGAATAACAGAATTAATGGTTTCAATATGCTCTTTATATTGCCATTTAAGTACAGCGCCATTCAATAGAAGTTTAGTGGCTTTATAAACCACATCTTCTGAAAACCATTGTTGTATTTGTCCTTTTGGGCCTTTAAAAGCCATGGGTATTTTTAGCATTGTAGTGGCAAAATTGAATTCAACCTGAGAGTTTAACACCAAATTTAAAAGCAGTAACGCAAAGTGCGTAAAGAATGCGCAAAGATTCGCAAAGGCACTTTATTAACCCTGCGGTTTAATAAGTTGATGGGTTTTAGCTAATGTATAAATTTCAGGTTTATGCTACAATTTGATAAAAATTAATCAAATGAGGCCAGCAATGAATAAGCAAAGTATATTAACACTGTCCATTGTTCTATTTCTTTCATTTTCAATCCAGGCACACGAGCCAGAACAACAAAACAAAGAGGCATTCAAAATGGCACATGAAAAATTATTCAAAACACTCATCGGAAAATGGCAAGGCAATGTAAAAACTTGGTTTGAACCAGAAAAATTGGCCGATGAATCATCAGTCACAGGTGAATTTACTGAGATACTTGGTGGTAAAGTTATTCGCCATAGTTACGTAGGCTCTATGCAAGGAAAACCCAGAACAGGTGAAGAAACTATCACCTTAAATAACGTAACCAAAGAATATGAAATCTCATGGTTCGATAGCTTTCACATGAACTACGCACTGTTGTTCTCTAAAGGCAAAGCAACCGATAAAGGATTCAGCATTTTCAGTAAATACGATGTTGGAAAAGACATTCCTCAATGGGGATGGCGTACAGAATTTGAATTAATCGACGATAACCACCTCACCATTACCGCTTACAATGTTACACCAGAAGGCGAAGAAGCGAAAGGTGTTGAAACGGTTTATACACGTATACAATGATTAATTGTTAATTATGAGTTATTAATGGAAGATCAAAAGCGGAACGCAAAGGTCGCAAAGAAAGCGCAAAGTTTACAAAGAATATATCGGATGTAGGGCTTTAGTCTCGCCTTTGTCTTCATCTCGTTCCCACGCAGACATGGGGTATAGGGAAAAAACATACTAAGATTTAAGCTGATTTTCAATATCCATCCTCTTATGCAAAATCCGTGCAATTTCAATTTTGGTATCTAGGTCTTTATTTATAGCATAAAAGATTATATGGCTACCAATGGGAAGACTCAAAGCACTTTGATATAGGTTCTCTCTAGATTTGCCAATATTGGGTTTTTGGGATAATAAATCGAAACCATCAGAAAGTTTTTGAGCGTATTCTTTTGCTTGAACTTCACCCCAGTTTCGAATGGTGTACTTAAAAATATTGTTTAAGTCCTTTTTCGCCAGTGCAGATAATCTAAAGTTTGTAGGGAGATTCAACTTCAGCTATTTTTTGAAATAAATCCATTATATTTTCATCAGTAGAATTTTTAGATTCCAGTTGTTGAAAACCCAATAAAACCTGTTCTTTTAGTATTTCAAATTTTTTGTCACGTATTAAATCTTTTTCAAATAACAGTCTCAATCCTTCACGGATGACTTCACTAGAAGAAGTGTATAAACCACTTTGTACTTTTTTAGCAATTCGAGTTTCAAACTCAGAACCCAATGTAATATTCATAACTCACCTATAATATTTGTTCTATGCGCATAATATATGCGTATTATAAACTATTTTACAAGTGTTGGTCAATTTTAGATAAGATTTTAATTCCACACCGCTATGAGAAATTCTTCAAACCGCGGGAGAACACATGGGTGTTCCCCTACGGAGGATTTGATTTAAATTTGCACTATAGGCTAGGGCACAACCCTTTCAGATGTTTATTTAATTCACCTTTCATAACCATATTACGCAAGTTGTGCAAATCATCTGTCATCAACCTGTCTTTGTCTAAAAACGGCACTTGTTCGCGCACTTGTTGGTAAACTTTATACAAGCTGGGTGATGTTTTTAAATCCTTGTGAAAATCGATACTTTGACAGGCTGCCATGATTTCAATACCAATAATGGTTGCGGTGTTTTCTGCAATATCACTTAATTTTCGAGCTGCATAGGTTGCCATAGAAACATGGTCTTCTTGGTTGGCAGATGTCGGAATGGTGTCACAAGATGCTGGGTGTACCAATGTTTTGTTTTCACTAGCCAAAGCCGCAGCAGTCACGTGTACAATCATAAAACCTGAATTCACGCCCGAATCTGGCACCAAAAAAGCAGGTAAACGCGACATATGAGGATCGATTAACATAGCAATTCTACGCTCTGACATATTGGCCATATCCGCTAAACCAATTGCAATAAAATCAGCCACAAGTCCTACAGGTTCTGCATGGAAATTACCACCAGAAAGCACATCGCCTTCGGCAGAAAATATCAAAGGGTTATCAGTTGCTGCATTGGCTTCAATCAATAAACGACTGGCGGTGTATTCGACCGAATCTAAAATAGCACCCATCACTTGTGGTTGACAACGCAAGCAATACGGGTCTTGTACACGATCACAATCTTCATGAGAATTGACTATTTCTGAATCTCGTAATAAACCACAATAAACCTTGGCAAGTTTAATTTGTCCAATTTGACCTCGAGCTACATGAATACGTGGATCAAATGGAGAGAGTGAACCTTTAGCGGCATCAACCGATAAAGCTCCCGATAAAACCGCTGCAGTTAAACAATTTTCAGTTAAAAACATACCCTTAAGTGCCAAAGCGGTAGAAACTTGGGTGCCATTCAATAAGGCTAGGCCTTCTTTAGGTCCAAGCTTTATCTGTGTTAATCCAGCTTGTTCCAATGCATAAGCTGCTTCTACCACTTCGCCTTTGTACATTGCCTTACCCATGCCAATCATCACCAATGACATGTGAGCAAGCGGCGCCAAATCACCCGATGCACCAACCGAACCTTTTTCAGGAATTATGGGATAAATTTCATGGTTAATCATTTCAATCAAAAGCTTAATGGTATTGGGATGAATCCCCGAAAAACCTTGCGATAAACTCACCGCTTTTAAAGTCATAACTAAACGAGTGGTATTTTCATCAATCGGATTGCCCACACCTGTAGCATGTGAAATCACCAAATTGCGTTGTAATTTATCTAAATCTTTTCGTGCGATTTTTTCACTGGCAAGCAAACCAAAGCCTGTGTTAACTCCATAGACTGTTTCATCTGAATCGGCAATATCGGTCACTGTTTTACGCGAAGCCTTAATACCCACCATCATTTCATCATCAAGAGAAAACTCAATGGGGTTTTCCCAAATGTAACGTAATTGTTTAAGCGTTAAGCCTGATTTGTTTAGTTTTATTTTTTTCATTTTGTACAGTTTCCTGTTGGTTGTTCGTTTACTGAAAGCCTGCTAAGGAACGCAGAGTTTCGCAGAGGTCTCACAGAGATACACAGAGTTTATTTCGGTTTGAATCATTTTTATTTGTAACTCTTTCGGGTAGTTGGCTTTAGTCAACCTCTCAAAAGTGTTGACTGAAGCCAACTACCCGTATGAGCCTTTTTTATGACTCATTGTTGTAAGGCGCTCTTTACTAACATGATGGTTAATTTTACTGGTATTTATGGTAACCAAAACAATGTTTTGATATTTGGAGCGTCAGTAATTTGCTTTTCAATAACACTATGTGGATTTATCAATAATTTTTTCCTTAATTGTCTTAACTTAATAATAGCTCTTATTGATTGAATAAAAATAAGCCCCATAAATAGAGTAATAAAACCGCTCAAAATTGTAAAACCATATTGTATATCAATAAATATATATGGAATAAAAATTAATCCCGATAATAAACAAGCAGTCCAATTCCTCCCTAAATTTCTATTGAGCAACCTGTAGACACCTAAGGGTCTATTTTGCTTCCTTTGTCTTCTTCTATTTGTTCCCATCGTGTTTGTCCTAATTTATATTTACTAGGCATATAAGCCGTTTTCCTTACTATCTTCAACGCCTTGCCACTCTTGACCTATCATTAATAATTCACCATTAATCATTAACCATTGGCAACACAAGTTCATTCTCCCTCGCACATTTCTTCGCAATTTCATACCCCGCATCCGCATGCCTCATCACTCCTGTGGCAGGATCATTCCAAAGCACTCTTGCAATGCGTTCATCGGCTTCTTTGCTACCATCACAAACAATAACAATGCCTGAGTGTTGTGAATAACCCATACCTACACCACCACCGTGATGGAGTGAAACCCAAGTGGCTCCGCTGGCGACATTGAGCATAGCGTTTAATAATGGCCAATCAGATACGGCATCTGAGCCATCTTGCATGCTTTCGGTTTCTCTGTTTGGGCTGGCAACTGAGCCTGAGTCTAGGTGGTCACGGCCAATAACTACGGGTGCGGATAATTCGCCTGTTCGTACCATTTCGTTAAATGCTAAACCTAATTTATCACGTAAGCCTAAACCGACCCAACAGATACGGGCAGGCAAGCCTTGAAATTGAATACGCTCGCGTGCCATGTCTAACCAGTTGTGTAAGTGTGGGTCATCGGCTATGATTTCTTTGACTTTGGCATCGGTTTTGTAGATGTCTTCGGGATCACCGGATAATGCCACCCAACGGAATGGACCAACACCACTGCAAAATAATGGGCGAACATAGGCAGGCACAAATCCAGGGAAGTCAAAGGAATTTTTTAGGCCTTCGTTATAGGCTTCTTGGCGTATGTTGTTGCCGTAATCTACAGTTGGTATGCTTTGTGAGTGAAAATCTAACATCGCTTGTACTTGCACACGCATGGATTTTCGGGCTTCTTTTGCCACTAAATCTGGGTTTTCTTTGGCTTGTTTTCTCCATTCTTCAACACTCCAGTTTTGTGGTAAATACCCATTGATTGGATCATGTGCTGAGGTTTGGTCAGTGACTAGGCTAGGGCGAATGCCATCTTTGTACATTTGTGGGAAAATATCAGCGGCGTTGCCCAGTAAGCCAATTGATATTGCTTGATTATTTTCTAAGGCTTGGTTTAACATGGCCATGGCTTGTTCTATTGAATAGGCTTTTTTATCCACATAACCTGTTTTAATGCGAAAATCGATGCGCGTTTCATCACATTCAACCGCTATCATGCAGTATCCAGCCATCGCCGCTGCCAAAGGTTGCGCTCCACCCATACCACCGAGTCCACCAGTTAATATCCACTTGCCTTTTGTGACTCCATCAAAATGTTGTCTGCCAGCCTCAACAAAGGTTTCATACGTGCCTTGGACAATGCCTTGAGAACCAATATAAATCCACGAACCAGCAGTCATTTGACCGTACATCATTAAGCCTTTTTTATCCAATTCGTTAAAATGCTCCCAATTAGCCCAAGCCGGAACCAAGTTTGAGTTGGCAATCAAGACACGTGGCGCATCTTTGTGGGTTCTAAACACCCCAACTGGTTTGCCAGATTGGACCAATAACGTTTCATGGTCTTCCAGATTTTTTAAACTTGCAATAATTTGGTCATAACATTCCCAGTTACGTGCGGCGCGTCCAATACCACCATAAACCACCAGTTCTTCAGGGTATTCGGCTACTTCTGCATCCAAGTTATTCATCAACATGCGCATCGGTGCTTCAGTTAGCCAAGACTTGCAGCTTAATTTTGTGCCAATAGGTGCTTTAATTTTTCGGGTTTTATCAATTCTTGTGTTCATCTTTTTCCTCGTTGAATCTCGTCAATAAGTCTTTATTTTTTAGACCATTAATGGCATTGTTTAAGACTAAATGTAAATCTGCTCCAATTTCATCAGATAAATGTTGATACACTGTAATCAGTGAATTTTGTTCTAATAATAGGGCTTGTTGCTTTCCGTCTTTTGTCAAATGATAAGTACTGCGTCGCTTATCATTGTGATCATCTCTTTGTTCTATCAATCCCAAAGATTGTAATTTTGGTAATTTCTGTTTAACCAATTGATGTGATTGCTTTAAATGTTTGGCTAAATCTGTCAATGATAAATCATCATATTTGTTCAAATAATGAACCACTGAACAAGACTTAACAGGCACAACAATACCCAAAGATTCGTAAATAGGTTTGATCTGCTCTCGAATCAGATTGCTCAAATCATCGGCTTGCTTGCCAATAAAAGAATGGGATAAATTGTTTTGTTGATTTTGCATTGTTGTTAAATGTTTTTAATCACAGATAAGGTAATATATTGCGCAATATATTACCTTAATTACAAAAGTTGTCAATCTATACTTTAAACTTTACAAAAAATAGTAAAATTATTACAATGTATGACAAACCACTACAAGGTATTAATCATGGGCATAACAAGCGTAAGAATTAAAGATGATTTAGATGAATCACTGAAAAAAATTGCAGAAAAAAAACAACGCAGCAAAAGTTGGATAATTAACGAAGCAGTGGCAGAGTATATTGTAAAAGACAAAGTTGATTCGCAAAAATGGCTTGATACTTTAGAAGGGTTAGAAGATATTAAAAATGGAAGGGTAATAGATGGAGAAGAGGTCTTAGCTTGGATTGAAAGCTGGGGTACGGACAAAGAACTTGAAATGCCTAAAGTTAAATAATGAGACTACAAATATCAGAACATGCAACTAAAGATTTTAAACGGCTTAAAAAATTTATAGAAATCAAAAACCCTATTGCAGCAAACAAAATGGCAAAGAAGTTGGCTAAAGGAATTAGAGCTTCATTGCTATATCCAGAGATAGGCAAAGAAGTAAGAGAAGCCATAAATCCTAAGATTACAAGAGATGTGTTTATTCTTGATTATCATGTCAGATATACTTACACAAAAAAAATATTGTTAATTTTAAGAATCTGGCATCAAAGAGAAGAGAGGTAATAGTACAAATAATTAATTAAACTACTTGTTCCAAAAAAGAACAATAATTCATCTTTGCCATAATTCATCATAAATCCAACATTTCACTGCTATAATAATGCACTAAACTCTCAGCCAATCAAATAAAAATAATACCTATGAAAAAAAATCTTATCTTAATCGCGTTTCTCTTTTTCTTCCTTTTCCTCTCGGCTTGTAATGACGAACAGGCTAATCAGCCAGAAAATAATACAGATACAAATACGATCTCTCAAGCCAGCCAATCTAAAGTTTCGATTTTAAATTTATCACATTTTAAAGTGTTAAGTATGACCGAAGGGTTGTTTGAAAATGCACCCGCTTTGCAAGTAAATTTGACATTGCCCATTGATGAAAACCAAAATGTTTCACAATTAGTCGAGGTCACCACCAATAAACAAAGCGTTAATGGTGATTGGATTTATAGCGATAATCGCATGGTTTTGTATTTTCCTTTTATTCAGTCAGACACTCAGTACCAAATAAAAATTGATGCCAATTTAATGTCAGTTAAAGGCAAGAAAATTGACAAAAATTACAGTAAAATCATTAAAACTAAACGCAAACAAAAAAACGTAAGGTTTGTTTCCAAAGGCAATACCTTATTGAAAGACAGCAATAAACTTCCCATAGAAGCGGTCAATGTTTCTGCTGTAGATTTGAAATTTTGGCGCATTAAAAACAACAAGTACCATGAATTTTTAAGACAACCCAATCGCCGTGATACATATTACTTAAGGGATATGAGTAATATTGCCGACTTGGTTTATACCAGTCAATTTGCATTAGATATGAAGGACAATAAAACAGAAAAGCACAATCTATCAATTGCAGACATCAAACCCATTCAGCAAGCGGGTATTTATTTCGTCACCATGATTGCCAGTGACTCTTATCCTTATGAGGTCGAGTCTAGTTGGTTTTCTGTGACAGATATTGGCTTGCATTCTCGAAAATTCCCGCATTCTATGGCTGTTTTTGCCCACAAGATACCAGAGGCGACAGCTTATGCCAATGTTGAGTTGTCACTATTAAATGTAAAGGGAGAAGTGATAGAAAATGTCAAAACAGATCAAACTGGATTTGCAGAACTGACCAGTAATGACTTAAACAAAGCCAATTTAATAATAGCTACCCAAGGCTCTAACTCAAATTTGATACGCATAAATCAACCGAAGATGGATTTAACCGAATTTTCACTGTCAAATCGTGCTTACAAGACCCAAGAATTGTTTCTTTATGCACCCAGAGATTTATATCGGCCTGGAGAGGCAGTAAATATCAATGCTTTATTGCGAGATGCTGACGGTCAAATGGTCACGGCTACACCGGTTCGAGTGGAAATAAAACGTCCCGATAACCGCACATTTAAAACCTTTAATTGGCAAGGTGACGAAAATTCTTTTTATACCACACAGTTTAAAATTCCAAGTGACGCCATGACTGGCGAATGGATTTTTACTGCCAAATTGGCCAATAATGATGTTTTTCAATACCCATTTGCTGTAGAAGATTTTATGCCCGAGCGTTTAAAGTTGGATTTGGCAGCAGGCAATGATTCATTGAACATCTCTTTAAGTGAAACCCCAAAGATAAAAGTACAAAGTGATTATCTTTATGGCGCTCCTGCGGCAAAGAATCGATTTGATGCCACAGTCACGGTCAATGCACAAAATAAATTATTTGAAGATTATGCTGATTACAGTTTTGGCTCAAATAACTACAAAGAATACGATTTAAATTTCACCACTGCTTCCCAGCTTCTAGATGAACAAGGCAGTGGAGTATTGAGCATAAAACCCAATTGGAAAAGTGCTAAATTTCCTTTGCGGGTTAAAAGTTTTGTCAACGTTTATGAATCAGGTGGCAGACCGATTTCACGTAAAATTATTCAAACCATTTGGCCTTATGATGTGGCCATTGGTGTGCGTTCATTGTGGGATGGTGATTATGCCAGCCCAAACTCAAACAGCGATATAGAATTGCTTGCCATTAACCAACAAGGTCAGCGTATCGCAATCAACAATGCTGAAGTGTTGCTTATACGAGAGAACTCACAAAGATATTGGCATTGGGGTGATGATGGCTGGAGCTACAATCAGAGCCAACACAATATACCAGTTTATAGCAGTATTGTGAATATCAGTGATAATACCAAAACACAGCTATCTTTGCCTTTAGATTATGGCAATTACCGCGTAGAAATCAGAAATCAAAAACAACAATTGATTTCCAGTTATCAATTTTTCTCTGGATGGCGTTGGTACAACCAGAACAGCGCCAGTGGCGAACGTCCAGATCAAATCAAGTTACAATGGCAGGCCGATAGTCTCACTTCTGGCAGCGAAGCGGAACTAAAAGTCACCGCTCCTTATACCGGTACTGCTTTAATCACGGTTGAAAGTGATGCATTGTTATGGAAAAAAACAATTCAGATGAACAGTGCAGAGCAAACGATCAAAATTCCAATTGATGCGAATTGGAAACGTCATGATATTCATGCCACTGTTATGGTTATTCAAAAAGGTGAAGTCAAACGCAAACACCTACCGACTCGTGCTTTCGGTGTGATCCACTTGCCGATCAATCGTGATGATAGGAAATTAGACATTGTTATTGATGCGCCTGAAAAAATACTTCCTGATAGAGAAGTCACAATAAAAGTCAAAGCAGCTAACTTAAAAAATACCCAAACTTTTGTGACTTTAGGGACAGTTGATACAGGCGTGCTCAATGTCAGTAATTTTGATACGCCCAAACCGCATGAATGGTTTTTTGCTACGCGCCAATACATTGCCGAGATTCGTGACATGTACGGTTCTATCATTGCTTTGGTTGATGGCAAAAACACTAACCAGAAATTTGGTGGTGATGCCGATTTAGCCCGAGGAGGAGACGAGCCATCAAGTGATGTTCAAATCATATCCATGATCAGTGACAAGGTACAATTTGATGCCGATGGTGTGGCGGAAATCACTGTGAAAATGCCTTATTTCAATGGAGAAGTGCGTTTAATGGCAATGGCTTTCAATGACAATCAATTTGCTGGTGCTGATACACGCATGAAAGTCGCTGCACCGGTTGTGATAGAAACATCGTTGCCACGCTTTATTGCCAAAGGCGATGAAACATTCGCTACCATTGATGTGCACAATACTGAAAATACCAGCCAAAGCATAGATTTGAAAATTATCGCTTCTGATTCTTTAGGAGGAGAAATTTTTGAACAAAAAATCGAATTATCTGCCAATCAAAAGGAGATATTTAAATTACCTATAAAAGCGCTATTGCACAGTGGCACAGGTCAAATTGATGTGGTCGCACACATGAAAAGCAATGATGCTTTTAGTGTCAATCGTCAATGGACTGTTGGTATCCGACCTGCCTTTCCTGCTATTATTAAAAGCAGCAGTGATATCATTGATGCGGGGAATAGTTTCAAGATCACCAACAAGATGTTTGATAATTTTGATCAAGCCAATTTGAAATCAGTATTAAAAATATCTAATTTACCCGTACTCAATGCCGATGAACAATTACAGCATTTGATTCAATACCCTTATGGTTGTTTGGAGCAAACCACCTCACGCGCATGGCCACTGATGTTGGTAGAGAAATCTGATTTGGGATTGTTTGAAACCGAACAGCAGGAAAAGATCTACTCAAAACGTTCTGAACTTATTGATGGAGCCATCAGTCGATTATTAGGGATGCAACGCTATGATGGCAGTTTTGGCTTGTGGAACAGCGACAGTCATGAAGAATATTGGTTAACAGTTTATGTCACCGAATTTATGCTCAAAGCCCGCGGTCTGGGTTACAATATTTCTAAAAGTGCTCTAGAAAAAGCCATCAAACGCTTACAATATTATGTCAAGGGCAGGGCGTATCTCAATTCGGATTTAAAAAAATATTTGAGTAACGTTAGCTATTACAAATTAAGTTATCGAGCCTATGCCGCTTATGTTTTGGCAGGCATTAAACAAGTCAATTTGCAGGATATTCGTAAATTGTTCGATAATAATGCAGACAAGTCTAAAAGCCCTTTGCCCTTGGCCTATTTAGCACTGGCTCTAGAGAAAATGGGCGATAACCGACGAGCACAACAAGCTTGGTTGAAGGCTGTAGATTTTAAATGGACTCAAGACCGTTACCGTTATTATGGTGATTATGGCTCCAAAATTCGTGATCTAGCACAAGTTGTTCAATTGGGATTACAAAGCAATTTGACCCATGATTTACCAAAGTCAACCTTACAAATGTTAAAACCATTGCAACAGGAGTTGCGTACCAGAAGGTGGCTATCTACTCAAGAGCGCGGTGCCATATTTAGAGTGGCAAAAGCTTTGAAAAACAGCAAAAGTATGAATAAAAAATGGCGCGCCACCCTGAGTATTAGTAAGAACAAAGAATCATTTGAACAAGCCGAAGATCTAATCAGGGTGTGGTACCAAAAGGATGCCAGTCGACCCTTAACTGTTAATAATTCTGGTGATATTCCATTGTATGTGGATTTTAAAACCCAAGGTTATTTAAAAGATGCGATACCTGAGAGTAATGGGATCAATGTAGAGAGACGGTTTTTCAACCTACAAGGCGAAAAACTGGATATATCAAAACTATCCACAGGTGATATGGTTTTAGTGCATATTAAAATAAACCTTGAAAAGAAATACAGTTATTTGCCTGATGCCATGTTGATTGAGTTATTGCCAGCAGGGTTGGAGTTGGAAAACCAGAACCTTGAACACAGCATGAAATTGGGTGGTATCAAGATTGATGGTAAAAAAGTCACCGATATGATCCACACTAGAATCAAGCACAGTGAATATCGCGATGACCGCTACATTGCAGCCTTGACCTTATCGGGTTACAGCGACAACAATCTCTTCTACTTAGCTCGTGCAGTTACCCCTGGAACTTACACCGTCCCACCTTCACTAGTAGAAGACATGTACCGCCCGGAAATCCGAGCCATTGGTGAAAGCGTTGGTAAGATGGTGATTAGTGAATAAAATGTAGGGTGCGTGACCTTGTTTAAAAAAAAGCAGTAACGCAAAGTCTGCAAAGAAGACGCAAAGAGAGCAAAGTTTAATAAAGCACTCCGTCATTCTGGTGAAGATAAAATTTTCATAAGGAATCACGGTTTTGATAAAAACTGCTAAGTAACACAGAGGTTCACAGAGTAGACACGGAGTGATACAGAAGTTTTTAGTGTTAAAATATAACCATCCCGAAAAGTTGTATTCGCTCATTTTAACCTTGCAACCTTGTAAATATAAAGCTAGACTTTATATTTGCAAACTTACACAGTTGTTGACTTATGAAAACAATCGGATTATTGGGTGGCATGAGTTGGGAGTCCACAGTTAGTTATTACCAAGCGATAAACCAAGGTGTTAAAGCCAAACTTGGTGGCTTGCATTCGGCAAAAATCGCATTGTTTAGTGTGGATTTTGATGAGATTGAGAAATTGCAACATACCGGTGATTGGCAGGCTACGGCGGTTATTTTGTCACAAGCGGCTCAAGCCATTGAAGCGGGTGGGGCTGATTTTTTATTGATTTGTACCAATACCATGCATAAGGTTGCTGATGTTATTCAAGCGGAAATCACCATTCCAATTTTACATATTGCCGATGCCACAGCCAAACAATTACAAGCTGATGGTATCACTAAGGTTGGCTTGTTGGGTACGCGATTTACCATGGAGCAAGATTTTTATAAGAGTCGATTGATTGATAAGTTTGGAATTGATGTGCTGGTGCCCAATAAAGATGATCAAACCATTGTGCATAATGTAATTTATAATGAATTGTGTTTGGGGTCGGTGCAGTCTGGTTCCAGGGAGAAATATTTAAATATTGTTGATAAATTGCAACAACAGGGTGCGCAAGCTGTCATATTAGGGTGTACAGAAATTGCATTGCTGATTCAGCAATCACATACACAAGTACCATTGTATGATACAACCGAGATACATGCCGCTGCAGCGGTTGAAAGGGCATTGTCGTCTTAAAAAACTTTAGAGAATTAAATATGATGATAAAATTAACAAGAGATACAGGCTGGACAGATAGACTCAGAGCCTATAGTGTTGTTGTGGATGGAACTGATTTAGGAAATATTAAAAATGGAGAAAATCAGGAATTTCCAATTGCTCCGGGCACACACGAAATAATCATCAAGGTGGATTGGTGTTCTAGCAATACGATAACTTTTGTAGTAAAGGAAGGTGAAACGTTATCTTTTTCCTGTGGAAGTAGCTTAAGAGGAATTAAAGTTTTTCTAGCCATTGTCTATATTACCTTTCTTAGAAATAAATATTTGTGGTTGAAGCAAAGATGAATTTTATGTCTGTCATAAAATTAGCATGATTTAACAATGTTTTGAACACAAGTTTATACAATAATAGGCTTGTGTAAAACTTCAATGACTTCAATTGCTTTATGGTAAAACTTCTTAAAATCAAAAAATGGCTGAAAAGAATAATTCTAATCAACCTTTTTCTGTTTGTCACGTTTATATTTTTAGATTGGTTAATACCTTTGCCCATCGATGATTTTAATAAGAGAAGTTTTGCTCAAGTTGTGGTGGATAAAGATGGACAACCCTTGCGGGCTTTTCCTGATTCGCAAGGTGTGTGGCGGTATCCTGTTGAATTATCAGAAGTTTCGCCGTTATATCTTGAGGCCTTGATTAACTATGAAGATAGGTATTATTACCAACACTTTGGGATCAATCCATTGGCTGTTGGACGGGCTTTTTGGCAATGGATTTGGGAAGGAGAGTTGGTTTCTGGCGCTTCAACTTTAACCATGCAAGTCTCAAGAATTTTAAAGCCACATCAGAAAACGCTAACGGGCAAGTTGGGACAAATGTTTCGGGCTTTGCAGTTGGAGTGGCATTTTAGCAAAGAGGAAATTCTTACCTATTACGTCAATTATGCGCCTTTTGGTGGAACAATAGAGGGCGTACAAGCCGCCAGTTATGCCTATTTTGGTAAAAATGCCAATGAACTCAGCCATTCCGAAGCGGCATTACTAGCGGTTATGCCGCAATCTCCCTCTCGATTTAGGCCTGATAGATATCCACAAAGGGCAGAGCAAGCCCGCAATAAATTACTCAAACGCCTACAACAATTTAAAGTGTGGGATCAACTGATTATTGGAGAAGCCATGGACGAAGAGGTTTGGGCAGAATACAACACCAGACCGATGATTGCACCGCTTTTGACCCGCAGATTAACCAAGCAATTTGCAAAACAACAGGTGATTGAATCGACCATTGACATTGGATTGCAAACAGAATTGGAAAGGTTGGTTAAAAACTATGTTTTATCTAAATCTGACAAAATGTCAGCGGCATTGTTGTTGGTAGAAAATGACAGTATGGCAACTCGTGCCTATATTGGCAGTGCTGATTTTCTCAACAATAATAGAGTGGGTCATGTTGATATGATACAGGCCATTCGATCACCTGGTTCTACTCTAAAACCCTTTATTTATGGCATGGCAATTGATCAAGGGTTGATTCATTCTCAATCTTTGTTGTTCGATGTTCCACAATCATTTAGTGGTTATCGTCCAAAAAATTTCAGTAGCTCCTTTCATGGTGCGGTCAGTGTTTCTCAAGCTTTGGGCCGTTCGCTCAATATGCCTGCTGTACAGTTACTCAATGAAGTCACTGCTGAATCCTTCTATGCACAGATGAAAAATGCAGGTTTAGACATGCAATTACCCAATGCGGCAAAACCCAATTTATCCTTGGCTCTGGGTGGTGGTGGAGTCAGTATGCAGCAATTGGTCGGAACATTTAGCAGTTTGGGGCGTAAAGGGAAATCTGCAGATATTCGATTGACAAGAGATGAAAAATTAAAACAATACTCAACCATGAGTGAAGGCAGTGCTTGGATTGTGCAAAATATTTTATCCAATGTGCCGATGAAAAGAGTACGTTCCAAATACATCGATTCAAGCAATACTGTTGCCTACAAAACAGGAACCAGTTATGGTTCACGTGATGCTTGGGTGATTGCCAGCAATAAAAAATTCACCATCGGTATTTGGCTGGGTCAAGCCGATGGTTCAGCTATTGAAAAGAACAGTGGCAGACAAGCAGCCGTTCCTTTATTGCAGCAAGTCTTGGCTATTTTACCAGCGGATTGGCAACAAAAAGTAGATAAGCCTTTTAATGTCAGTTATGAAAAAATTTGTTGGCCCTTGGGTACAAAAGCCAGTTCACAAACACAAGCCAATTGCCACCAGTCAAGAAATGCTTATCTTCTTGATGGCACCGCATCACCCACCATCAGTGATCCATCCAGTGATGTTTTCTCATCAGGATTGTTGCCTGTGCAGATAGAAAAAGATTCAGGGTTAAGGGTATTGCCGAATTGTTGGAGTGGAGAAACCACCACACAACAATTTGCTGTCTGGCCAAAAGTATTAGAACCTTGGATTGCCAAGCCTTATCGCCGTTCTAGTTTTTTACCTCACTTTAGTAAAAAATGCGCCATCATTCAATCAACCAGTAAACTCAAAATTTCAGGTGTTCACAATCATTCTATTGTCTACCCAGAAGCATCAAGTTTATTTATGCCCGATGTTCAATTAAGGCTGCAAGGATCATCGGGGAAAAACTACTGGTTTGTTAATGGTGTGTTACAAGAGAGCAATAATCGAGATTTGATTTTGTCCCAATTAGAATTAGGAAAATATAAAGTGACGGTGGTTGATAACAGTGCTAATTTTGCAGAAATTGAGTTTGAAGTGAGGTTGTAATAATGAAATTTTAATAGACCAGGAGCTTTCCCCAGTATAGTAATCGTAGCAAAGGATAGTTGGTTTGGGCCAGGTATTTTTGCACTGGGTTTTCTATTTTTCAGAGATGTTTTAATGTGGCTTTAGTTCTTATTTTAACTAAAGAATGAAATTCTTATTGACAGTATACTTGTCTTAAAGTAACCTAAAGATATCAAATAGATAATTAAAGGTGTAGTTATGAATAATAAAATAGAAATTTTAGAAGATTTAGAAAGTAAAAGAAGAACCTATTTATTGGGGTTTATCGTTTTCTTTGGAATATGGCAATTGGGTATGCTTGGTACATGGTATTTTAAAGAGGTTTTACCAAACTCTATTTATATAGTTTTTGGTGTGTTGTTATTGGTTGGGTCATTTGGTTGGGTTTGGGTTTCATATTTGCTATTGAAGATTAATAAGATATTTAAACAAAACCCCGGTTTTTGTAAATTGTTTAATGATGAAAGAGAATCCAATATCAAGTATAAATCTTCTTTTTATGGATTGATGACTGTTATGACTTTGTCATTTGTCCTTACTGTCTTATTTCTGCTAGGTAAAGAGTGGTTTGGGATTGATTTTTCAATTTATTCTGGACAGTTTGTCGCTCACTTGACTGGGGTAACTGCTATTTTGTCCACGATCATTGCCTACTATCACTTGAGCAAAGACTAATGAGCATTCAAGTCGGTAATAGTTTAAAAGTATGGCGAGCAAAATTTGATCTTACTCAAGCCGAACTTGCCATCAAAGCCAGAGTATCTAGAAAAACGATCAGTACCCTTGAAAGAGGCGTTTACATGCCCTCTGTTGGATTGGCATTAACTTTGGCAGAGCTTTTTGAAACGACTGTTGAGGAAGTGTTTTATTTATCATAGGCAATTTAAAATAGTAGTGCAGCTTGCTTGATGGCTACAAAAGCTAACTATAAATTTTTTAAAACGGCATCAGTAAATTCAATTGTGCCTACTTTAATATCACCTTCTTGATAAATATCACCCGTTCTAAATCCTGCTTCTAAGGTTTTAATAATGGCTTGCTCAATTTGAGAAGCTTGTTGTTCCATGTCAAAGGAATAACGCAGCATCAATGCTAGGCTTAAAATTTGTGCGGTTGGATTGGCAATGTTTTGATTGGCAATATCAGGTGCAGATCCTCCTGAGGGTTCGTACAAGCCAAAACCTTCAGCAGAAAAGCTGGCAGAAGGCATCAAGCCCAAAGAACCGGGCAGGGCGCTTGCAGCATCTGAGATAATGTCACCAAACAAATTGGCAGTAACGATGGTGTCAAATTGAGCTGGATTAAGGATGATTTGCATGGCGCAGTTATCTACCAACATATGTTCCAGAATCACCTCTGGATACTCTTTAGAAACTTCATTGGCAATGGTTCTCCACAATTTAGAGGTGTCCAGTACATTGGCTTTATCAACAGAAACCAATTTTTTATTTCTAGCCATCGCTGTTTTAAAACCTTGGTGCATGGCAATTTTAATTTGGTTTTCGTCATAACGCGCCACATCGGTGGCTACACGCAAACCATTTTCTTCAAATTGTTTGTGTTCACCAAAGTAAATATCGCCCAATAATTCACGGATAATCATAATATCCACACCTTGTTCAATCAATTCTGGTTTTAAAGGTGAGATACTTATGAGTGATTTGAATAGAGTCGCAGGGCGTAGATTGACATTTAATCCGAGAGCTTGGCGCAAGGCTAAGATTGAATTGGCTTCACAGCGGTGCCATTTGGGCAAATGTGCATCAACAATGGGGCCACCAACTGAACCAAATAAAACCGCATCGGCTGATTGACATAATTGTGAAGTAACTTCTGGGAAGTGCGATTGGTGTACATCATATGCCGCTCCACCTATTAAACCGTGCTCAATTTTAAAACCTAAATTCAAAGCCTCGAGTATTCTCAATGTTTGTGTCATCACTTCGTGGCCGATTCCATCACCGGCTAGGATTGCTATTTTTTTCATGGTTATATTTAGGTTATCCAACTTATTGTTATTTTACATGTATGATGATGAACTTGAATAAAATACTCCTTGTTGTAGTAAATTAATTTATAAAATGGTTACACATTTTAGATTTAGTAGAATATGATGATTATTTATTTGGCTATTAAGGAAGTAAATATGGTTTACGCAGGGTTTTCGAAAAGATTTGGCGCATTTTGGATAGATTTTATAATATTTGTTCCATTAATATTTTTTGTTATGTGGGGAAATGAACAATGGAGATTATTTGAACTATTCTATTTTGCACCTGGTATGGTTTTTGGTGTCTATTTTTCAGTATATTTGGTTAAGCGATATGGAGGAACTCCAGGGAAACTTTTACTTAATATTAAAATAGTTAAACTAGATGGAAGTAATGTTGGTTATAAGGAGTCAGTTATTCGGTATTCTGTTATATTTTTATTGTCAGTTGTATCTTCAATAGTTGATTTTCCTGTGTTGTTAGAAATGTCCGACTCTAAGTATTTTTCTATGGGTTTAAATGCACGATGGGATTATAGAATAAGTCATCAATCTCAGTTTAGTAAATATTTAACTATCCTAACACAAATTTGGATTTACTCAGAATTTATTGTGTTGTTATTAAATAAAAAGAAACGAGCTCTTCATGATTATATGGCAGGAACTGTTGTAGTTGAAAAATATTCATTGCCTATTAATAAATAATGAGTTACTAACCTGTTTTTGTTTAAAGTCTTTAATATTGTCAATATTCGACATCAAATAATCTAACTCGTCTAAACCATTGATTAAACAATGTTTAAAAAATTCACTTAAGGTGAACTCTAATGTATTCTCATAATATTGAATGGTTTGATTTTCAATGTCAATTTTGAGTATCAATTCACTGGATTCAGCATCATTAAATAGTTTATCAACCACATCTTGTGGTTGTTGGATTAATACCAAGCCATTTTTTTTGGCATTATTGGCAAAAATATCAGCAAAACTGGGTGCAATAATGGCATTGATGCCTAATTCTTTTATTGCCCAAACGGCGTGTTCTCGAGATGAACCACAACCAAAATTTGCGCCAGTAATTAATATCGGTGCTTGTGAATATTTACTTTGGTTCAATACAAAATCAGGGTCTGATTTTAACCGTGAAAAGGCATGTTGCCCATAACCCGTTTGTGAGGTGCTGGTTAAATACTGAGCAGGGATAATAATATCGGTGTCAATATCAGTCATGTTCATAGGAATGGCAATGCCTTGAATTTTCTTTATGGCTTTCATGCAATTTCTCCTGCTTGATTAAAATAGGCGATTGGCGAAACAATTTTCCCAGCAATTGCACTGGCTGCAACGGTTGCAGGTGAGGCTAAATGCGTAATACTACCTGTGCCTTGTCTGCCTACAAAATTACGGTTGGTGGATGAAATACATCGAGAACCCGCAGGGACTTTGTCATCATTCATGCCTAAACACATGGAACATCCAGGCATCCTAAATTCTGCACCAGAAGAATTGATGATATCTATCAATCCCTCATCATCAGCTTGCGCCATAACTTGTTCTGAACCTGGTACCACATAAAAAGTGATGTGTTCAGCAATTTTTTTGTCTTTTAAAATAGCAGCGGTAACGCGCATGTCTTCAATCCGTCCATTGGTACATGAGCCAACAAATGCCCAATCAAGCTTGGTGTCTTTTATAGGTTGATTGATTGATAATTTGACATAATCCAAAGCATTTTTTGACATGTCATCTGTGTTTTTTGGAATAGTTTGATTAATTTCAATCGCTTGTTGTGGATTGGTACCCCACGAAACCATCGGGTTTAAATCACTGACATCAATGATGATTGTTTTGTCATAACAACAATCGCTATCGCTTTTTAAACTTTCCCAATAGGCAATAGCCTTATTCCAACTGTCTCCAGTTGGTGCATATTTTTTACCTTTTAGATAATCATAAGTTGCCTTGTCTGGCGCAATCAATCCAGCTACTGCTCCACATTCGATGCTCATATTACACAAAGTCATGCGCGCTTCCATACTCATGGATTCAATCGCCGAGCCTGTGTATTCAATAATATGGCCATTGGCACCACCAATACCAATATTCGCAATCAATTTCATTACGGCGTCTTTAGCTGTCACACCAGGCTGAAATTCTCCTGTGAATTCAACTTGCATTGTTTTGGGTTTGTTCATCAACAAACAACCACTGGCAAATACATGTCCAACTGTTGAAGTGCCAATGCCAAAAGCGATTGCCCCAAAAGCACCATGAGTAGCAGTATGTGAATCCCCGCAAACTATTGTCATTCCAGGTTGAGTCATACCCAATTCTGGCCCGACGACATGCACAATGCCTTGGTGTGAAGAATCCATATCATAAAAAGG
Source organism: Gammaproteobacteria bacterium (assembly GCA_024280395.1). Taxonomy (GTDB): domain Bacteria; phylum Pseudomonadota; class Gammaproteobacteria; order Xanthomonadales; family Marinicellaceae; genus NORP309. Next base: position 22,992 of record JAJRQG010000153.1, read on the forward strand.
CACGTTAAATTCTTTGGTATTATCACGTAGTTTTTGAACTTGTGCTTTTGCCATTTCATCAAATATTTCATGGCGGTTTTTACGAGTAGGAATACTGTGGTCAACTGTCGCCAGTAATGATTTGGTATCAAATACGGGCAGTTTTCTTTCCCGCAGTGTATCAAAAGCTTGAGCAGATGTAACCTCGTGAACCAAGCAAAAATCTATGGCTAAGATTGCTGGGTGGCCTTGTTTTTGTTGGACGATGTGTGCGTTCCATACTTTGTCGATTATGTTTTCTTTTTTCATTTTATTTTATATGTGCCTTGATATATGTATTTTGGTTTTAACAGAATTGGCTATAAAGCATTGTTTATGGGCATTGTGGTGTATTTTGTCAATTTGTTCTTGTGTTGGTTGTAGTTCACCAGAAAAAACTATTTTTGGTTGTAAAGTTACATCGGTCATGGACATTTTATTGTCTTTGTTAATTTGCATAATGCCAATGGCCTTGTCTGTATAACTTTCAACAGTATATTTTCGATTGGCAGCGAATGACAAGAAGAACAACATGTGACAACTGGATATTGATGCAATAAAGGCTTCTTCAGGATCAACATTGGCTTCGATAGAATAGGGCAGAGGCACTACATGTGGAGATGAAGAGGCTTGTATGATTTGTCCACCATCAAATTCCCATGTGTGTCCCCGTGAGTATTTGTTGTCGATAAATTTTTCATCATCTTGACGTTGCCAATTGATTGTTGCGTTATGGTTTGACATGACTAAATGGCTTTTTTATTGGGTATAACGGCAAAGTTCTTATGCACTTTCGCACGATTTACTGCGTTCACTAAGGCTTTTAATGCTGAAACCTCAATATCAATGTCCTCACCAATACCTGTATACAATTCATTGTTGTATGAAATACTGATTGATGAAATACTCATTGCTTCTTCGCCCTTGTCTTTGGATTGGGAACGGAATGACTCAATACTAATGGGCGAGAGATAATTTTCTAAAGCATGGTGCAAAGCTGTTAGAGCTGTTCCTCCAACTTTACTGGTGGCATTGATGTGTTTTTGTTCGCCATTAAATGTGCCTTCTATACAGATCTCTGTTACTTCGGCACGTTTGCGGTATTTGTAAGTATCAATCTTAATCGGCGCACGGTAAGCAAAATAGGCCTGCATAAACTCAACATCGGTTAAACCTTTACGACGATTGGAAAAATAATCTTTGATGTACTGAGTCACAGCTATTTTTTCATCGCTATTGCAAATATAACCATGGTCTTTGATGATGGATTGTGCATGATTGCTGCCACTTAATGGGCCAAAAATAAAGGTAATTTCTTTGCCCACTTCTTTTGGATCAAAGGGTTGATAGGCTTGAGGGTTCTTCAAAATAGCATTGGTGTGTCCACCTGAAGAATGTCGGGCTGCATTTTCGCCACTGATTGGCCAATGCGCCTGTCTGGGTAACATGTGAGTGGCCACAAAATCCGATATGTCTTTGATATTGTGTGCGTTGGTGTTGGTGTGAAAGTTTTTATTTTCGCTGTTGTTGTAACCAAAGGCTTTTAAATACATGATGCATTGTTCAATCGAAACATTGCCAGCTCGCTCGCCAATACCGTTAATGCAGCCTTCGATTTGAGTCACGGGACCATCAAAAATTGAGGCCATAGTATTGGTTAAAGCCAAACCATAATCGTTGTGACAGTGAGCTGACCAGATGATGTCTTTATCGGGATAACGCTCTTTCATTATATCCGCATGGCGAATCATTTTATTGACAAAGAAATCTTCTCCTTGCAAATAACAGGCTCCTCCTATGGTATCAGGGCAATTGATAATGGTTGCCCCCGCCCTTATTGCTGTATTAATCACATCGGTAACAAAATCAAAAGTATCGCCCATTCGTGAATAACCTTCGGGTGAAAATTCGACTTCACATCCCGCATCAACAGCCATGCGGATATATTTATCCAAATCTTTGTGAATTTGTGGAATGTTGTTGGCATATTCACCAAGTGAAGCTTGCATTAACTCAGGGTCAACTGGTAAATAAACATGCAATCGTGCCCGCTTGCTTGGAATTAGACTTTTGATAGATTCTATGGTTGTGATGACTTGCTTTTCTCGCATTTGACACAAGGCAGCAACAGTTGGAGATGTTTCCATTTGCGCATACATTTGAGCGATGCTTTCAACAATTTTATAATCCTCAGCACTGGCAGCAGGAAATCCCGCTTCTAATATGTCGATATTGACATTGGCAGCCAGCCTTGCATATTCCATATTCTGTTCAAAATCCATACCCGCGCCAGGACATTGCTGTCCATCACGTAAGGTGGTGTCAAAGATATAGACTTGTTTGCTGGCTTGTTTGTTTGGGTGTTTCATGTGTTTCTCTTATTTGTTTAAATTTTAATACGGTTTGACTTAGTTTCCTGAATATTATCAGGTAATTGGCAGTTTCTTGAAAAACTGCTAAATAAGTCGTAAGAGAATCAGAATTATTGAAGGAAAAATAAGGCCAATAGGTGAAAGTTGCTGGTTTGAAACAACAATTTTAGTGCCTAAATATGCGGATTGAATTTTCATGTTGTGCTTAAGGTAACAAGTTTAATTTAATCTAGCAAGTGGTTTTTTGAAATTTGCCTGATAAATTTAATTAATCCTTGTTTTTCTTTGATTTGGATTTCATCAATAAATGCAATGGCTGGATTTTGTTTTTTTAAAAACATAACAAACAAACCATCTTCAAATTCCACAACGTTACCAAATTTGAAGTGAATAGTGGTTTGATTGCCACAGCTGGGAGATTTACTTTTGAGGATTAGTCCTGAAAATCCAGAAATTATTTTTGTTTGTTCTTGGAACCATGTCTCCATTTGTTGGGTATAATTAATTCTGTGGTCAGCTACTTGTACCAGTTTTATTTTTCCATCGTTGATGACTTGAATAGGAGGTCTTGGAATAGTTAACCCCATTTCTACTTCTGGACATATAGGGATTAATTTATAAATATTTGGGTCAAAATATTTACCCAAGTCTGCATTCTTGTTTTTTCCATCATAACGCACGTTTTCACCCAAAAGACATGCGCTAACACCAATTTTAATCATTTAAAACTCATGGAATGTAGATTGTAATAATTTTACGCAGCTAAAGCAGCGATTCCATTGGTTATTTATTATCATCATATTTACTCTTTTTATCTGGGAACAGTATGTTTAAAGGTTTAGATAGGCTATTTGAAAACACCATACGTACATGTGAACGTCTAAGTTGTCTGGGTTCTTTGACACCACAAGAATGGGCAATAACGCCCACTTCTTTAATCATGTGTTTGGCAAAATTGGCCACACGTTTGGTTTTATTTTCAACCACCAATCCTTTTTGTAAATCGGGGTTATGGGTGGTGATTCCTGTTGGGCAGGTATTTTTGTTACATTTAAGGGCCTGAATACAGCCCAGAGAAAACAAAAAACCTCGTGCATTGTTAATGAAGTCTGCTCCAGCGCACAAAGCCCATGCCACTTCAGCAGGTGTTATCATTTTACCAGAAGTCATGATGCGAATTCTGTCTTTTAAACCATATTCATTGCGTAAGTCTACCAGCATAGACAATGATTCTTTGATGACCATGCCGACATCATCCATCAATGATTGCGGGGCGGCACCTGTTCCACCATCACCACTATCAAGGGTAATAAAGTCAGGCGCTGACTCGATACCACGGTTATGTATTTCAGTAAATAGCTCATGCAGCCAGGCATCGTTGCCCATGACCATTTTAAATCCTACAGGTAAGCCGCTGGTATCACGAATTTTGTTTATCATGTCGAGTAACTGATGAGGGTTTTTTATTTCAGGATGTCGATTGGGACTGATTGATGGCTCGCCAGCAGGAATGCCACGAATATCGGCAATTTCTTCTGTGACTTTTGCGGCAGGTAAGATACCGCCTTTTCCAGGTTTGGCTCCTTGTGCTAACTTCAGCTCAATCATTTTAACTTGTGGAATTTGTCCGACTTCTTTGAGTTTGTCAAAATCAAACCCGCCATCTTTGTTGCGGACACCATATTTGGCGGTTCCAAATTGATAGACTATGTCGCAACCACCTTCTAAATGATAAGGCGAAATGCCACCTTCTCCCGTGTTCATCCAGATACCTGCTTTTTTTGCGCCATGAGAGAGTGACTGAACAGCTGGCATTGATAAAGCGCCAAAGCTCATGGCTGAAATGTTGAAAAAACTGGGGCTTTTATACGGTTGTTTGGCATAGGGTCCAATTAACATATTGTCAGCTTCAACGGCATCTTTCTTCATCACTGGAAAGGCGCAATTCATAAATATCATGGCACCACGTCGGTCAAGGTTACGAGTCGAACCAAATGCGACTGTATTATTTTGTCCTTTAGATGCTTTGTAAACCCATGTTCGTTGTGCACGATTAAAGGGTAGCTCTTCACGATCCATAGCGAAGAAATATTGTCTGAAAAATTCACCTAGATGTTCAAATAACCACCTGAATCGACCAATAACGGGGAAATTGCGACGAATGGTGTGTTTTTTTTGGGTTTTATCAACAATATACATGATAATAGCTGCAAGAATTGCCAGGCCGATGACAAATACCAACAATAAGACCATTATTTTAATGGCGGAAATAAACCAAGAATCTAACATTTGTTACCTCAATAATTAAGATTTGAATTATACCACTTAATAGAGTGTAAATTATTGAATATATTTCATAAAACTTGTTGAAATATAAGAATCAAGTCCGTATAATCCACGACCTTTATAATTAATCAATAAACAAGGTACTGTCATGAAAGTATTATCATCTTTGAAATCAGCCAAATTACGTAGCCGTGACTGCAAAGTAGTACGTCGTCGTGGCAAGGTTTTCGTTATCTGTAAATCAAACCCTAAATTTAAAGCCCGTCAAAGATAAACTCTTTAACAGCAAAAAATTTAAAAAAGCCCTCAGAATTGAGGGCTTTTTTTATGATCTAAAATCATGTAAACCAAATTCCATTGGTCATTTGACAATCAATGGAATCTAAAAGCATGTGAATAATCAAACCAATACCTATGTATCTTGTTTTGGGAATGAAACAAGCAACTAGATATATAATTATTGGAAATAAAGTATGCAAAGGATGAAAACCAATACTACAACGAGTGGCATCATAAATAGGGTTGGCCAATAAATGGTCTAAATCTATTAGCATGGTTGCCATCATAATCAAATAAGCTTTGCGCCAATTTTTCCTAAAAAAAAGCAAGCTTATGATTAGTGGGATAAGGAAGTGGAGAAATATATGCAACACAGTGAATTAGAGCCTCGTCGTAATCGTTGAGATGGATTAGTCGTATCGTCCATGATACTCCCCATCATCCATGATGGCTAGCATGAAAATACATTCCTGATGTATTTTTCCCGCCTTCGTGGGAATGACGGTTCAGTTATCTTTTTACAGATTTTGCTTCATTCAAATCTGCTTGTTTTTGCAAGGCATTAAAAATGGATCTAAAAGCAGGGCGTTTAATGTATTGACCTGAACCAATCTCTGCCATCAATTCACCATTGGCATACTTCAATACACCATTGCAAATAGTATAAGAAGGTAGGCCTTTTACCTCCATTCCCTCAAAGATATTAAAATCAATATTTTGGTGATGGGTTTTGGCAGAAATGGTTTTTGTTAATTCAGGATCCCAGATGACAATATCTGCATCAGAACCTACTTGAATAGATCCTTTACGTGGATGGATGTTGAAAATCTTTGCGGCATTGCTTGAAGTTATATCTACAAATTCTTCAGGAGTAAATTTACCCGTACTGACCCCATGTGTCCATAAGACCGCCATTCGGTCTTCAACACCTGCCGTGCCATTGGGAATTTTGCTAAAATCATCCTTACCTGCAGCTTTTTGCTCTGCACAGAAACAACAATGGTCTGTAGCAGTGGTTTGTAAATTACCTGACTGTAGGCCTTTCCATAAGGCTTTTTGGTGTTCAGGAGCACGAAAAGGGGGTGACATGACGTGTGCAGCAGCTCTTTCAAAATTAGTATCTAAATAGACGCTCTCATCGACCAATAAATGACCCGCTAAACATTCTCCATAGACACGTTGTCCATTGCTACGAGCACGGGTGATTTCATCCAAAGCATCTTCGGTAGAAACATGTACCAAATAAACAGGAACACCAATCACATCGGCAATTTTGATCGCGCGGTTGGCTGCTTCGGCTTCGGCAGCTGGTGGTCTTGATAGAGGATGCCCTTCAGGACCTGTTATGCCTTGATCGATTAATTGTTTTTGTAACTGAAATACCATCTCACCATTTTCTGCATGACAGGTTGGCATCGCACCCAATTCCAATGAACGAGAAAAGCTGTTGTACATAATTTCATCATCCGCCATGATGGCATTTTTGTAGGCCATGAAGTGTTTGAAACTATTGACACCTTCTTCTTCAACTAGGGTTTTCATGTCGGCTTTAACCGTCTCATCCCACCAAGTAATGGCGACGTGGAAAGAATAATTGGAGCAGGATTTTTCTGCCCAATCTTTCCAGGTATGATAAGCCTCCATTAGATTTTGTTGTGGATTAGGAATAACGAAATCAATTATCATGGTCGTTCCACCAGCTAACCCAGCAGCGGTACCTGTATAAAAATCCTCAGTGGCAACCGTTCCCATAAATGGCAACTGCATATGCGTATGTGGATCAATGCCACCAGGCATCACATATTGGCCTTGTGCATCAATGATATGTGTGTTGTCAGGCACTTCTAAATCTTGACCGATGGCTTTAATAACGCTTTCATTACAATAGACGTCTGCGTTCTTTTGTTGTCCATCAGATACGATTGTTCCGTTTTTTATTAATATTGACATGTTGTTTCCTCTTTTATTTAAAGTGTTTCCTGTTGGGTCTGTAGTTGTTTAAACACATAAAAGTATCACAGAGGTTCGCAGAGAATACACAGAGTTACACAGAGATTTTTTCAATATAACTACTTTCTGTTTTTTATTTAGGTTGGGCGGAGCAACGCGAAACCCAAGAATAAGGTGTTGAAAGTAAATCACTATATAATTTATTATAGTGATTGTAGCATATTTATTATGAGTATTTATTGTGAGTTAGCTTAAATTTTGCTGTTAGGCTACGCAAGCTCAGTCCAACCTATATTTTTTCGATTATTTTCAAATTAGCATGAATACTTTCTATTTTCCATCGCTTCCATGTGTTGTACAAAACTCTGTCATATATTAAGATACCCAATCTATTCTCAATTAGAACACTCATGAAACTATTAATACGTAATTTAGACCGATCGACAACAGAGAAAGAACTGAAAGCCTTGTTTGAAGAATTTGGCGTGGTGCAATCTTGTAATCTGGTCATCGACCGAGAAACGGGCAAATCAAAAGGTTTTGGTTTTGTAGAAATGCCAAAAATAGGTCATGCCAAAGCTGCAATCATAAACCTTAATAATAAAGTTATTGGAGGCAATAAATTACGCGTAAAGAAAACTGAAGACAAGAAAACTGAAAATAGCAAATCTGAAAAAATTGAAACTGATAAAAACGAAGATAATTAAAGGATATTTGTAAATTTTTTTAATATGTAAAGGTCTATAATAATTAACTCTATGAATTATAAAGCCTTCAATGAAATTTGCAAATCACTCAGTACTACCTCAAGGTTGACCAAGAAAAAATAAAAAGAATAGGAACTGAATCAAAGTTAAGTGTCATTGTTAACATGATTCAACAAAAAACGTTCCTTCAAATTCACCTTCTATGTGTGCTTTGAGATCATTTTTCTTTAGGCTCTTTTATTAAATTTAGTAAGCGCTTGGATTGAAATAACGTGTCTTCAGATTGGCTGTATGAAAATTGATTGAGTAAACTAATGGCTTTATCTTTTTTACCTTGGCTAATTAAATCGAGTGCTTTAGTTTCAACTAGTTTTTGTTCAATAACCATTTGAGCATGATTGTTGCTCAATACTTTTTTCACCATTGGATAATATTTGGTATAATTTTTACCCGCTTGATTGTGTAAATTTTTAAACGACCACCAAGCAGAATTACCATTGTTTTTGCCATCTAAAATACTAAAGTCTTGTGTCACTGTTGCCGATCCTGCATAAAGAGGAAAATAACCGCTGAACTGTGGGTTGACCATGCCATACCACATCATAGCGCCAACCTCGATTGGTAAGTCGCTTCGTAAAACTGCAACAGAAGTAGATTGTGCAAGGTTGCTCGCTATTGTTCGAGGAATATGGTTAGACTCGCTTGTTTCGCGCCAGAGTTCTTCATTTTGTGGCTTTGTAAATTTACTGGTTCCATCATAACGGTCTCTTAAAACTTCAAAAAGATCATCTGCTGAAAGTAATCCTTTTTTATTTTTGAGTAAAGAATATGCACGTCCTTCTCTTGCAATATCATAAGCCTGATTCATGTTTTCAGGCTTGCCATAGGCTTTAGAGAAATTAAACTGTTTGTCGGTTTTAGGATTGTACCAACCCTGTTTGATCGCATTATCAATCAGTGAATGGCTACTTAAATCAAAATCAGTGCCTATTCTAAATCGATTGGCTACCACCCAAATTTCATTGTCTTTAATTCTTCTTGCAGCCCAGTTGTTCGTGGTGGTTTCAATAACCCACGATTCGTTGGTGTCAGATAAATTGTAGGTCAAGCCTCCCCAATCAGCTTGTCCATATTTTTCAATAAAATCTCCAACGATTTCAACTGCTTCCCTTGCAGTCTTTGCACGTTCTAAAATCAATTGTCTTATGGCGTATCTGCGAATGCCTTTTTCTAATGAGTTCTCTGATTTTGAGTTCATCCAGTTACAACTCATCGTCACGCCCCATTGGTTCATTCCCACTAAAACTGAATCATAGGGTTTTGTTTCGTTTGAAATATCTAAACCAGATGTGTTATTTGCATTGCCTGAAGCCCAATAGGAATAGCTGTTTTGTTGGTTTGGAATTTTTACATAAGGCACATTTATTAAATCACCTTTTTTATGTGTTTGAGCATCCACATGCCAAAGCCGTCCTACAGCAGAAGCTCCCATGTCCTCATTGTGGGCGTGAATTACAGAGCCATCAACAGTTAGGTCTTTGCCTATTAATACTGTGGTGCAGCTAAGGCTTGAGAAAGATGTAAATAGTGCTATAGTAATAAATAATAGAAGGGTTTTATTTTGCATAACAGTTTGACCTATACCCCAAAAAACGGACACAGTTTTATTAACTTGCATTTTCATACTCATCAGGCGATTTATAGCCCAATTTAGAATGAAGACGTTTACGATTATAAAACGCTTCAATGTATTTAAACAAGCTCATTCTTACT
>JAJRQG010000154.1 GCA_024280395.1 Gammaproteobacteria bacterium
AAGTAAGAATGAGCTTGTTTAAATACATTGAAGCGTTTTATAATCGTAAACGTCTTCATTCTAAATTGGGCTATAAATCGCCTGATGAGTATGAAAATGCAAGTTAATAAAACTGTGTCCGTTTTTTGGGGTATAGGTCAATGTGAGAGTGGTCATACACATTTATTCTATAACTTTGATCGACAACATAATGAAACTGTAGCCACTTAACAAACAAAAATCCATTTATTGATCATCCTGAAATAATACATAGGGCAGGTTGGACTACCCACGTTTCCAAAGACTTTTAAATATTCTGCTCTGTCTTCATTGGTTATTTAATAATCACTTGTTCTAAATTCTTCAACTTGACATATTGTTGAATTCCCTATTTTTTCTGCTGATTATCTAGGATTAAATTTACAAATTCACTGGGTGATGACATGGCTACTTTACAAAAATCCATGTGCTTATCCATCAGAGTAGAGATATTGTTTCCATTGTGATTGACTTCATTCAACATGTCTTCTTTGTAAGACTTGTAGCTTGAACGGGTGGATTTTTTTGCTTGTTTTTTACTTTTGGTAATGGTGGCAAATTTATTGGAGAGTTTATACAGTTTTTTACTATATTCACCGTATGATTTCGCCATTTTTGAATCATTAGAATTTTTTATCGCCTTTTCTGAAACAGAAAAATAAGCCGAACACCTGACATAACCATCAGCAAGATCTTGGTAAATAAGTTTTTTATCATCGCTTATTTTTCCAGCAGAAAAAACAATGCCGGGGAGCAATAATAGCGGGAGCAAAATATACATTGGTTTCATCTTCTTCTCCATTTTCACTTCGATAGTTCAGTTCGTTAGTGCAGAAATTTAATTCTAATTAGCATTATAGCAGATGAAATATTTTTATTTATCCAATGTTTAATGTTTAATGTTTACCATGATTCCTACACAAACTGCTCTTTTGTCATGCTGCTGATATATATCGGTTTATAGTCTATAATTTCAAATTCTCGAATATCTGACATTTCGCTCCACAAAAGTTTGTATCCTTTTGTGGCCCTAAAGATATTAACTTTGCGTTTAAATATTTTGCCTTCTTTGTTCTGTTCTTTTCGCAGTTCTCCAAACTTTACAACCAGTCTTATGGCTGGTGGTGATTTGAATTTTCCTTTGAGCAATGATTTGAGCCAGAACCATTTTCCATCGTTGACACACATGATTGTTGCGAGTTGATTGGCCTTGATGTTTTCTGGTATTTGCTTGGTGAATTTTTCATAAAATACACCGCGCGATTTATCGTGTAATATTACGCTACCTATCGGACTAACGTGTGCAAACCCTTCTGAGTTGATGGTTGCTATCGAACAAAATGTTGATTGGGCAAATAGCGGCTTGATTTTCTGTTTAAATATTTCATCGGTCATTTTCATTGATATTCTCGTATTTCTTTGTATAGATTTCATTTTAATCAAAAGTGGATCTTCATAACTCTAAATTCTAGTTATATTATTTAGTGCTTTGCCAAGATTAATAAAAACAAACCAACATACCTTAAGGTATGTATGCTTGCAATGTAACATACCAAATAGTATGTTACAATAACAATTTGGCTTACAAGCATTTATTTGAATTGCCGGGCTTATTAAAATATGCTGTGCTTTCCAATAAATTACAGAGAATATAGATGCAAGAAAATTCAAATAACTCAAAATTAGAATGGTTAAAGCTAGGTATCCAAACCATTGATAACAAGGGATTGAAAGAACTTAAAATTGACAGATTGTGCAGAACACTAGAAGTGACCAAAGGATGTTTTTATCATTGGTTCAAATCTAAACGCGACTACGAAATGCAGGTTTTGCAATTTTGGAAACAAAAGTTTACCACTGCATTTATCACCCATGCTAATTTGGGTAAAAGCCCTGAAGAAAAACTTTCATTGTTGGGTAGGCAAGTCATAGAAGGTGTCAGCAATGAGAATAGGTTAGAGTTTGAAATCAACACCTGGTCTTTCAATGATGACAAGGTAAAAGAATTTGTTTTGGGTGTTTATAAAAAACGATACGATTATGTCAATAAGCTTTTGAAAGAAATTTATCCAGATGAAAGAGAAGCCAAGCGTCACTCCTTGATATTATATTCTTTGGTTGTTGGTGTTGATTTCTTTTATCGCAAATTAACACAGGAAGAACTCGAAATGATTTTTTCTGATTATTTGATAGAATGACATGATCATACTTGAAGAAACCAACAGGATTATTAAAGACCACTGCACCTTGAGCTTTTCCGAGGAGCACACCAACTCCTGCCAAGTTATTTGTACCAGAAGAAAGAACAAATGGACACATGTTTTTCCCAGTATCTATTCCGATTATGCGATGTTGCGTGAGAAGAGTTTGATTGATCTGCCTGGCAAAACATTTCTGGTTTATCAAATCAATGAGCATTCAAGAGGTGGTCACCATGAATTCGAAGTGCAATTGATGAATGTGAACGGTCGTGTTTTAAATGAATTTTCAAGCAGGGACAATATTGACTTCATCCTTGATAAAAACAATCTGTGGTTTTTAAAAACAGGCAAAAAGCGGTTTAGTTTTACCAGTGACATCGATTTAGATTTGATTCGACTCAACACTAGGAACGGTCAGGTTAAAAATTGCTTGAATTTAAATTATGAAAATTTATTGGACATCACTTATAGAATAGTCATCGCTGCAAACCTATCTGAAAAAAGAAATAAAATGATGCTAAAAATTCAATACAAAAATGAGTTGAATAAAATACAATCCAAACATATCCCATTATCATCCAGTATTTTTAGATGATTTTTTGGTTTGGCGTTTATAATAACTCTTCAAATAACCCTAAATTCTTCTATTGTTCAATGGTGAAAGAAAACATGAAATACAAACCTCAAATAAAAATCCACGCCACCTATATGCGAGGTGGCACTTCCAAAGGTGTCTTTTTCAAATTGAATGATTTACCAAAAGCAGCACAAGTCGCCGGTGATGTACGCGATAATTTGTTGTTGCGTGTAATTGGATCACCCGATCCTTATGGGAAACAAACCGATGGCATGGGTGGTGCGACTTCTAGCACCAGCAAAACAGTTATATTATCCAAGAGTTCTCAAGTAGAACATGATGTGGATTATTTATTTGGCCAAGTAGCAATAGATAGACCTTTTGTTGATTGGTCAGGTAACTGTGGCAATTTAACCGCTGCGGTTGGTTCGTTTGCCATCAACAATGGTTTGGTTGATTCATCAAGAATTCCTGATAATGGAATCGCCATCGTACGCATTTGGCAAGCCAATATTAAAAAGACCATTATCGCTCATGTTCCCATCACCAACGGACAAGTACAAGAGACTGGCGATTTTGAACTGGATGGTGTGACATTTCCAGCAGCGGAGGTCAAAATTGAATTTGTAGAACCTACCGCTGATAAACTCTTTCCCACAGGCAATATTGTTGATGATCTAGAAGTCCCAGATATTGGTACATTTAAGGCCACTTTAATCAATGCAGGTATTCCTACTATTTTCTTAAATGCCCAAGACATTAATTACACAGGCACAGAATTACAAGGCGATATCAACAGCGACGAAAAAGCTCTTGAAATGTTTGAAACTATACGTGCCTATGGGGCAATTAAAATGGGGTTGATAGATAATATTGATGAAGCCAAAACCAGACAACACACACCCAAAGTTGCTTTTGTTGCACCGCCGATGAGTTATAATTCTTCCAGTGGCAAAACAATCAATGCTCCAGACATCGATCTCAATGTTCGCGCCTTATCCATGGGCTTACTACACCATGCCATGATGGGAACCGCTGCTGTAGCCATCGCTACAGCTTGCGCCATTCCGGGTACATTAGTCAATTTAGCAGCTGGTGGGGAAAACCAAAATTTTGTTACCTTCGGCCATCCTTCTGGCACCTTAAAAGTCGGTGCTGAAGTGGCGTTAGGAAATGGAGAATGGCAAGCCAAGAAAGTGATTATGAGCCGCAGTGCTAGAGTGTTGATGGAAGGGAAGGTTTGTGTTCCTGGTGATGTGTTAGAATAAGTCATGTGCATAAAGGACTAAAAAGTGAGCAAAGAAATTAACAACACAGAATTAGAAAAGCTTTCAAATTTCGTCATCTTCCAAACCGTAAATGGTAAAGTTAACATAGATGTGTTTTTTCAAGATGAAACGATTTGGCTGACTCAAAAATTGATTGCTGAACTATTTGAGAAAGGACGTTCAACAATTACAGAGCACCTAAAAAAGATATTTTCCGATGGTGAACTTAATGAAAAAGTGGTATGTCGGGATTTCCGACACACCACTCAACATGGTGCGATTAAAGGAAAGACTCAAAACAAAGAAGTTAAGTACTATAACCTCAAAGCCATAACCGCAGTTGGTTACCGCGTTAATTCGCATCGAGCCATAGAATTTAGAAAATGGGCAACTGAAGTTCTTCACGAATACATCATCAAAGGTTTTGCCATGGATGATGAGCGTATAAAACAAATCAAACATTTTGGAGAAGATTACTTTGATGAAATGCTTGAGCGTATTCGAGAAATACGATTAAGTGAAAGACGCCTCTACCAAAAAGTCACCGACATTTATGCCTTATCTGCTGATTACAACACCAAAGCAGAAATTACCCAACATTTCTTTGCATCCGTACAAAACAAACTGCATTGGGCAATCACTGGCAAAACTACTAGATTATGTATCAAACTAATAGCATGAATAATGAATAATTGAACCCATTGTCTAAATGTTATTATTTATAGAGCTTCATTTTATTCATGATATGTAGTATTATGCAAAATAGAAGCTATAAAAATCAAATATGAAACCATCCGTAGATAATATTATTAGCACTTTATTACGTGCCAAGTTAATTGATTTAGAGAAGCACTTTGATGCTGATATTCTAGTGTATTTTGGTCCTTTTGAAGGAGGAGAAAATCATTTTTTATCTGTTGTTGAGGATTTAGCAACAGATGAAAATAAAAAACAAAAATTATTCGTAATACTTACAACTGGAGGTGGTAGTGCTATTGTTGTTGAAAGATTTGTAAATATTATTAGAAAACATTATTCAGAAGTAAATTTTATTATTCCTGATTATGCATATAGTGCTGGAACAATATTTTGTATGAGTGGCGATAATATTTATATGGATTATTTTTCTGTATTGGGTCCAATTGATCCACAGGTTCAAAATAAAGATAATAATTGGGTTGCAGCTTTAGGTTATTTAGATAAAATAAATGAGTTAATAGTCAAAGCTCAAAATGATGAATTAACTCAAGCAGAATTTATTATACTTAAGGATTTTGATTTAGCAGAATTAAGAGGTTATGAACAAGCCAAAAATCTGACGATTGACTTACTTGAAAAATGGTTAGTGAAATATAAATTTAAAAACTGGGATACACATAGAACAAATACCAAATTAAAAGGTCAAAATGTAACTGACAAACAAAAACTTAAAAGAGCAAAAGAAATTGCTCATAAGTTAAGTGACAATAATATCTGGAAATCTCATAGCAGGCCGATAAACATAGAGAAACTTAAAGAGCTAGGTCTCGAGATTGATGACTATAGTGATAATGAAGTAAGACGAAATTTAATACGTTCTTATTATGAATTGTTATCAGACTTTGTCGTGAAAAGAGGATACCGTAATTTTGTACACACCAGAAAGTATATATAAGATGAAAAATGAATTAATAAAAGAATTGGAAAAAACTATTAAAATTGTTGATAATAAATTTAATAAAGATCAGTTGTTGGAAAAATTTGAAAATTCCGCGTCTGAATTTGAACTCTTAGTTAAAAAGGGTTTAATAAAGAAAAGAGGTAATAATATTCTATCTATTTTAGATAGAAATTCCACAAATATAACTTTTAATACACAATAACCTCAATGTTTCTCTGTGCCTGCTCTGTGAACCTCCGTTATCCTTAGCAATTATTATCCACAACTTGATTTGTCAGGAAACAGTACAATGTTTAGTTTCACTCTTATTATAGTAGTTGACTTCAGTCAACCTATAAAACCATAGGTTTCATTTAGAAAGTGTTGACTAAAGCCAACTACCCGATATGAGTATCTTGGCCTGCTTTTCATACACTTTTGATTATAAAACATGCTATAATTAGCACCTATTAACAGCACCAGTTAAAATCATGCCAATAAAATTTTCAGAAGAGATTGTGCCTTTGTCGGATTTAAAAGTTAATCCTGGCAAGTTTATCAAGCGTACTAAGGACAACAAAAGACCTATTTTGCTCACTAGTCGTGGGCGCGGTGTGGCGGTTATTCAAGGGCTTGAAGAGTTTGAAAACATACAAGAAGAAAAGGACTTTATGAAAGCAGTAACCCAAGGACTGTTTGAAATAAAAGAAGGCAAAGAGCAGTCACTTGAAAGCGTGAAATCAAAACTAGGCTTATAAATTGAAAATTCTTATTGCAGATTCTGCTTTCGCAGATTTACAAGACATTAAGGATTATTATCAATCACAGCTTGTCCCTGAAGTTGGAGATAAATTTGTTCGAGAAATTATCCAACATATTGAAACTTTACCCGCAAACCCAGATAAGGGCAGAAAAGTGCCAGAATTTAATCAACAAAAAATCCGTGAATTAATTCATCCTCCTTTCAGAATAATTTATCTTCGAGAGATTAGTTCAATTCATATTGTAAGGATTTGGCGAAGTGAAAGATTGTTGGTTTTAGAAGAATAATTTATCATGACTCTACACTTTAATCCTGTTTCATGCATTTGATTATCAAGTTTTGCGAATCCACTAGCTTAAACTAGTGTTTTCAAAGGCAAAAGGTGTCACATGCAACAAGAAAATATTAGCTTTTATGATTGGCAACAAAAATACTCAACACATGAACAATGTCTAGAGCATATTC
>JAJRQG010000155.1 GCA_024280395.1 Gammaproteobacteria bacterium
TAATACTTATTGGAATAGCCACTTTTTTTGTTGGCTTTGCAATATTGTTGCCTATAGTCGGTCATGCTTCTTGGCATGCTTATCGTGAAGTGGTTGATGCCGATCAGTGGGAATTGGGTCCAGGTTTAGGAAAAGATGAAGTAGAATGAAATTTATATGGATTTGATAAATTCAAATACTTCTTGGGCGTGACCTTTAACCCGAAGGTTTCGCCATTCTTTAATTAATTTTCCTTGAGGGTCAATAATAAAAGTTGATCGTACAATGCCCATATAGGTTTTTCCAAAGTTTTTCTTCTCTTGAATGACTCCAAAATAATTGCAAACCGTCTCCTCTGTATCAGCAATTAAATCAAAGGCAAAATTATATTTGGCTTTAAAGTTTTCTTGTCGTTTTAAACTGTCAATTGATGCGCCCAATATATTGGCATTGGCATCGGAAAATTGAGGGAATAACTCAGTGAAATCACAACTTTCAATGGTGCAACCAGGGGTGCTGGCTTTGGGGTAAAAGTACAAAACTAAATACTTTCCTTGGTAGTCTGAAAGTTTGGCTGGTTTGTAGCCAGTTAATAAAACCTCAAAATCTTGTATTTTTTCACCTATCTTAATCATTTGTTTATCAACTTCATAAAAGGAATAAATTTAACTGTATATGAACCAAATTGCAATGCTTAATATTTTTAATTTTCAAGTAAAAGCTGTTATTACATTAGTGATGAACCAATCAGTATGGTTGTTTTATTTAATATTTTATGTTAAGTTTTAGTCAGTGACCGTGGAGGGAGGTTATGAAAAAGTTATATTTATTCAAATTCATATTATTAACACATGTTTTGATATTTACTAATGGGTTTTGTTCTTTTCATTTATGGAACATCTCAGAGATCTATTCAAATTCTGATGGATCTATTCAGTTTATTGAGTTATATACCACGGCATTTGGTCAAGATGCACTAAGCGGACAAATGTTAACTGCAGATTCTGATGGCAATATCATAGTATTCACCATACCTAATGATGTTGACCTGAACACCGGTAACCACTCTGTATTATTTGCAACCTCAGCTTTCCCATTGTTAGAAAACAGCATAACACCAGATTTTATTCTTCCCAATAATTTTTTTAATAAAAATGCCAGCAGTATCTCTATCAATTTTGCTGGTGTCGATATTTTGAATTTCACGGCAAATGATTTATCAGAAGACAGAACAAAATCACTAAAATCTGATTTGACCTTAAGTTTTAATAATCCAACTAATTTTGCTGGAGAACAAACAAATTTATTTAATCGGTTGTTTTTAAGTTCATTCGAAAAGCAAGGTTGTGTAGCTCCATTGGTATTATATGCCGACCTCGATATGGATACATTTGGAAATCCTGATATTCAACTTGTTTCATGTAATGTGGTTAATGGTTATGTTGATAACAATAGTGATTGCGATGATACAAACAGTGCCATTAATCCAGTTGCTTTTGATAATCCGGATAGTTCTTTTGTAGACTCTAACTGTGACGGTATTGATGGTAATATTGACAACGCTATTTTTGTTTCTTCATCAGGTGATAGCGGTAATTCGGGTACAATAATATCTCCACTGTTGACCATTAATTCAGGAATAGCAATGGCCAATAGTTTAGGGAAACAAAATGTTTATATCGCAATTGGAACCTACAATGAGCTAGTGATTTTAGAAAATGGAGTTTCGATTTATGGAGGGTACGCAGATACAAAATTTTGGAAAAGAGTTGCCGTTAATAGTTCGGTAGTATCCTTTGACAATATGAATGTTGCTGGTATCAATAACAGGGTAGCTATTTCAGGAATGGACATAAGTTCAGAAACAATTATTGACTCATTAAATATAGCAACAACTAACACATTAGAAGCAGGAGGCTCTAATTATGGGGTTCGCTGTGTTAACTGCAATGGACTAATAGTCCGAAACAATATTGTTTCAGTGGGAAATGCCGCTAATGGAAGCAGAGGAATCGATGGAATTGATGGAATTGATGGAATTAATGGGAATAATGGTTCTGATGGTTGCGAATTACCAACAATATGTGGTGCTGGTGGATCGTCTGTTAGTTTGTTTGACCCTATTGCTGGTTTGTTGAACAATTCTGGGCAAGGAGGTCAAGGAGGTCAAGGAAACCAAATGGGGAGTACAGGAGGATCAGTTGACAATGTATCTGCAGGTATCGGTGGAGTTGGTACTGAATTTTGTGGCACCATTGGCATGTCAGGGTCTGATGGATCAAATGGATCAAATGGGATTGACCGTACACAAGGAATTACAGGCTCAGGATTTACTATTTTTTCAGGGTTTTGGTTGGGGAACCCTGGTGAAGTAGGACAAATAGGCGGCAGAGGAGAATCAGGTGCTGGTGGTGGAGGCAGTGGTGGAACAGGGACAACTACTACCCCATCGTTCCCGTTTTCGTGCAATGAACAGGCTGGAGCTGGTGGAGGTAGTGGTGGTACAACTGGTGGAATTGGTTCTGGAGGTAGTGGAGGGCAAGCAGGCGGCAGTACATTTGGTATATTTTTGATTAATTCAAATTTATCACTAATACAAAATAATACAATATCTGTCGGCAACCCAGGTTTAGGTGGACTCGGAGGTAGAGGAGGTCATGGAGGTCATGGAGGTCATGGAGGAATAGGAGGTCAAGACGTATCTCAAATTATTACTGGAGGAAGAGGAGGAAATGCAGGAGATGGCGGGACAGGTGGTGATGGGGGTAAAGGAGCTGATGGAATTGCACAATTGATATTTCAACAATGAAAAGCAGTATTTAAGAAAACCTTAAAATCTTGTATTTTTTCACCTATCTTAATCATTTGTTAACTCTATTTCGTATAAAATAAGCACGTTATATTAAAACAAACGAAATGTCCAATTTAACCGCAAAAGATTTATTCGGTAGCATGACTGCCTTGGCTACTCCCATGTTAGAAGATGGGAAGATTAACTACGTACAATGGAAAGAGTTAATTCAAGGGCAAATTAAAGCAGGAATTCGTGGAATAGTGGTTGCAGGCACCACTGGCGAATCAGCGATGTTAACTGCTGATGAGATAAAACAGTTAACATTAATAGCTGTTAGCTGTGTAAAAGGAACAAAGACCAAAATCATAGTTGGAACAGGCCATGTTTGTGCAGAAAAAGTAATTGAAAACAATGAAATGGCCAAGAAAACAGGCGCTGATGCGGTGTTGGTGGTCACGCCTTATTACATCAGAACTACGCAAGCAGGCTTGCACAAACACTATCAAACCATTGCTGATAAAACAGGGTTGCCAATTATTTTGTACAACGTGCCGACAAGAACCCAAAATGATCTATTGCCACAAACAGTTGCTAAATTAGCCCAACATTCCCAAATTGTTGGCATTAAAGAAGCCGTATCTGAAAAAAATAGAATTAACCAATTGATCAATGCGTGCCCAAAGGGTTTTGCAATACTGTCAGGTGATGATGACAGTTTTTGTGACTCGATGCAAAAGGGGGCTCATGGTGTGATTAGCGTTGCCAGCAATGTTCGTCCCCGCACAATTACTGATATTTGTAATTATTTAGCACTTGGCGATGTTATTTCTGCAAATAAATTAAATTCTAGTCTGGATAGCTTATATAAAATGTTATCATGTCAACCCAATCCAATACCCGCAAAGTACCTCATGCATAAAGCAGGCTTGATTGACAATGGGATTAGGTTGCCCTTGGTTTGGATGGATAAGAATATAATAGGTTCTGAATCCGAAATTAAACAAATAATAAAAGAATACAAAATATGAAAAAAACATTATTACTAATCGTTGCGGCCTTTTTATTAAATGGTTGTCGCTATGTCAATACTCAAGAACAGTATGTAAACGCTAAGGTTTCACCAGAGTTAACCATTCCTGAAGGAGTGGATACTCCCAATACGACATCAACTCTGAATGTTCCAAGCGCTGCATCTCAATCAGCCGCTGAGGTTAATAGTGCCCCGCCTGATATGCCCATTCGTACCAAACAAACTGACGACGGTAGCAAAAGAATTGAAAATAAAAATGGATACCCTGTTTTGACAATCAAATCAGATAAAGACAACGCTTGGTCTAAGATGTCATCTCTTGAGTTAGAAAATTGGTCTATAGCTGAACAAAATGAAGAAAATTGTAATATTTCTTTAACTTATGTTGATCAAGAAGCCGAAGGAAGGAAAAATTCGGGTTTTATTAAAAAAATCTTTACCCGTGATAAATATTATTCTGATTATAGTGGAATCTATCAATTAGAATGTTCGGTTAAAGGCAGTGTGGTAGAAATGAAATTCTCTAAACAGGATGGATCTACTGCCAAGTCGTTTTTAGCTGATAACATCATGAATAAATTGTATGATTTATTTTAAAAACTGATTTTGTGGGGTATGAACAAAGTTTAAATAAGTTGTTTTTAACCATTTAAGGAGCCTCTCATACAATACAAAATATCAGGCTTTAGTAGGTTCCTTAATGTATAACAGATATCTCAATGTTTTTAGAAAACATTATCCTGCAAAAAAAATAGCGCCATTATTAGCAATAATAGTGGCTTTATCGCCTTTTGCTATTGATACCTATTTGCCTGCGATACCTACCATGGCAAAGTATTTTCAAGTGGATATTCATTTAATTGAATTGTCTATTCCCATCTATCTCATTGGCTTTGCTTTAGGGCAACTCACTGGAGGGCCGATTTCTGATAACTATGGACGTAGATGGATTGGAATTATTGGTTTAAGTTTGTTTTTTATCGCCAGTTTTGCCATAATTTATGTTTCTAATGTTCAACAGTTGTGGTTGTTCAGGTTTATTCAGGCTTTCGGTGGAGGTTTTGGGTTGGTTATTTGTGCAGCCATAGTTCGAGACCTATATGATGGAAAAGATGCGGCTAAAATTTTCACCCTCATAGGATTCATTATGATGGTAGCCCCATTAATTGCACCTTCTGTTGGTTCTATTATGTTGCAATACTTCAATTGGCAGGCGATATTTATGTTACTTGCAGTTTATGCTATTGTTCAAGTATTGGTTATAATTATTTGGGTTCCAGAAACTAAAAAATTAAGGAAAGTAGGTGGTTATGAACACCTGAACTTAAGACAAGTATTAGAGAACTATTGGGCAATTGTTTCTCATCAATCTGCTTTGCCATATTTATTGTGTAGCAGTTTTGTTGCAGCAACTATGTTTGCATTTTTAACTGAAGTTTCTTTTTTGTATATTGAATACTTTGGTGTGACAGAAAAGAAGTTTGCTTGGCTTTTTGGATTAAATATAATCAGTATGATGAGTTTTAATCGAATTAATCATTTTTTATTAGATCGTTGGCCTCCACGTAAAATCTTAAAATTGGGATTGTTGATACAAACAAGTAGTGCGACTATTTTGTTGGTTACTGCTTTGTTTGGTATGGAGGGCTTAGCTCTGAGTGTAATATTGCTCATGTTAGTAATAGGCTCATTTGGTATCATTGCTCCCAACAATATGGCCTGTTATATGGGCTACTTTCCTAAGACCAGTGGTACAGCAAATGCTGTGATTGGGTCTTCGCAATTTGCGTTGGGGGCAGTGATAGGATTAATCTTGACCTATTTACATAACGGTACTCCATTTCCCATGTTTGTTACGATCTTAGCAATGGCCTTACTGGGCATGTTAAGTTATTTTTATGGTAGGAAAAAGGTTAACAGTTGAATGTGAAACAGAAAGTCTCGAAATCTTTCTTCCAGCCTCTTGTCACATATAAATTTTGCGCGACTAGGTTGTCTTTGTGAGTTTCTAATACCAATTTACAGGCTTGATTATTGTTGGCGAATTCTTCCGCTCTTTGCATTAATTTATCTGCAACACCATGTCTTCTGGCTTGTTTCAAGACGAATAAATCATTCAAAATGTACAGTTTTTCCATAGATACAGATGAAAAGCTGGTATACAATTGTACAAAACCAACCAGTTGTGATTTTCTAGATGCAACAAAAATATAAGAATCGTTGTTTTCTATTCTGCGTTTGATAAAAGTCTTACATGCTTCCAAATCTTGTGACTGCTTATAAAATTTTCGATAATTATTAAACAATAGCGTTAGTTGTAACAAATCTCTGCGTTCAGCTCTGCGGATTTTCATAAAAGTATATATTATTAGAGGTCTACTGATAACTTTATAATAATCACCATGGATTGTGAACTTTTTTTCTATGCATGGCTCTATTTAGTTATAATAACCTCTTTAAAAATTATGGCTTTGTAATTTCGTATAAGCCATTATTCAAAAAATTTAGGAATATATATGAAAAAATTCACTGTGCTATTGTTGTTTGTCAGTTCTTTGTTACATGCAGAAGCAACGTTCATTATCAACAAAAGTAATGCCAGTGCTATTCCTATCGCTATTTTACCTTTTATCAATAATACACAAGTTACCAATTTGGCCAAAGTGGTATCAGATGATCTGATGCTTTCTGGTCAATTCAAAGCATTAGATAGGGACCAATTGATTGAGCGGCCCAAATATGCTAACCAAATAAAATATTCAACTTGGCGCCTTTTGGGAGCAGATTATTTGACTATAGGATCGGTTAAATCTTCAGGCCCAGGTAGATATGAATTGTATGTAAAACTGTTTTCTGTTGTTGATCAAAAGCAAATTCTGGCTTTGACATTGCCTGTGTTGGCTGGTGATTTGCGTTCCGGAGGCCACTATGTTGCAGATAAAATTTATGAAAAAATTACTGGGATAAAAGGCATTTTCTCAACTAAAATAGCCTATGTTACTGCAACTAAATTGAAAGAAGATATTGAATATCAATTATTGGTTGCTGATGCTGATGGGAAAAATGCCCAAGCATTGGTCACTTCTAAACAACCATTGTTGTCGCCGAGCTGGTCGCCACGTGGCGATAAATTAGCATATGTTTCCTTTGAGAAAGGCAATTCCGCCATTTATATACAAGATTTGTCCACAGGTGGGCGCGAGTTAATGAGTAGTTTCAAAGGTATAAACAGTGGGCCTGCCTTTTCGCCAGATGGTAAAAAGTTGGCAATAACACTCTCAAAATCAGGCAACGCAGAAGTTTACTTGATGGATGTTTATACCAAAGCCTTACAAAAAATATCGAATAGTTGGGCAATTGATACAGAGGCTACTTGGTCACCTGATGGAAAAAGTATCGTTTTTACATCGGATAGAGGAGGTAGACCCAATCTATATCAAGTGGATTTAGAAACCATGGATAGCAAACGCATTACCTATGAAGGTGATTACAATGCTGGTGCGAATTTCTCACCTGATGGACAATACATCTGTTTTGTTCAGGGCAACAAAAACAATTATCGTATTATTTTAAGACACAACGAATCTGAAACAGAACAACAAATCAGTAATGGACCCTTGGATGAAAGTCCTACATTTGCACCCAATAATAAGATGATCTTGTATGCAACTAAAAATATCAAGGGTCAGGGCATATTGATATTAACCAGCCTTGATGGTTCTACTAAGAACCAATTGGTGGTTTCCAATGGTCATATTAAAGATCCCGCTTGGTCGCCCGTTATTAAATAATTGAAAATTACAGATGAAACAATTTGTATTCAAGGAGATTCTGTTGCTTACAGATTAATTCGTTCCAGAATAAGACGAAAAAGCTTAGCGTTAAGAGTAAATAATAAAGGAACCATTCAAGTGAATGTTCCTCATGACACTGATATCAAAGCAATTGAAGATTTTATAATAGCTAAGTACTCTTGGATACAGTCAACGCTTATGGAAAGTGATTTAAATACTGAACCATTGAGCTATAACGATGGATCAAAGCATTTCTATTTGGGTGAACATTATCCTTTGGTGCTTATTTTAGCCAGCCAGTCCCGAGTTGAGTTATTAAATCAAGCCATTGTTATTTATCACAGAAAAAATGTATCAATCGAAAATTTACTCAATAAATGGTACAGGCAACAGGCCGAAGAATTGTTCAGCAAACGCACTAAATTGTTTAGGAATCAATTTGATTTTCCAGAAGTGAAGAGTATTAAGTTAAGGAATATGAAAGCCAGATGGGGAAGTTGCAATAGTAAGGCTGAAATCACCTACAATATTCATTTAATCAAAGCACAACCAGAATGTATTGATTATGTGATTATTCATGAATTATGTCATTTGCTTCATCCCAATCATGGCATAGGTTTCTATCGGTTACAATCTCAATTAAACCCTTTTTACAAACAGCATAAACAGTTATTGAATGACAATGGATATCAATACATTAGAAAATAAGTTAATATTATTTAAATAGAAGAAATGTACCAACGACCTATAAAGCAAAGAAAAGGTTGGAACAATTGGTTAAAAGTGAATAAAATGGTTATATATTTTTATACTTGATGATTATGACAGAACTACGAATAATTCTAGCAGTA
>JAJRQG010000156.1 GCA_024280395.1 Gammaproteobacteria bacterium
GGCCTGTTTTAAACAACATATACTGTAAACCTGCTTTTATTTCACTGATGCGGTCGTAACTGATGTTTTGAGAGCACCGTTGTACCAAGCACACATCTAAATGGTCTTGTAAGTTTTGTCCAACTCCTTTTAATTCATGTGATACTTTGATGTTGTGTTGTTCTAAATGTTGCGTTTCGCCGATGCCTGAAAGCATCAACAAGTGTGGAGAATTTAAAGCCCCTCCACTTAAAAGAACTTCATTAGAAGCATGGGCTTTTATTGTTTTGCCTTTTCTAATAACCTCAACACCTGTTGCCTTGTTGTTTTTAACAATAATTTTTTGACAATAGCTTCTGGTCCAAACTGTTAAATTATCACGAGATTTTACTGGTGAGAGATAAGCCTGTGCAGATGAGCTCCTACTGCCATTGTCTTGCGTGACTTGGTATAGCCCAAAACCACGTTGGTGCTTGCCGTTAAAATCACCAGTTAAGTCATAACCTTTTTGTTGGCAAGCCGATAAAAAAGTATCGGTGAGAATATTGTGGTGTTTTAAGTCGCTGACTTGTAATGGACCAGAGTTTCCATGGTATTTGTTGGTAATTCTGTGATTGTTTTCACTTTTGATAAAATAAGGTAGGACATCACCATAAGCCCAGCCATCATTGCCAAGAGACTGCCATAAATCATAATCCTTTTGGTGGCCTCGACAATAACACATGGCATTGATTGAGCTAGACCCTCCCAATACCTTGCCTCGTGGCCAGTACATTTTGCGGTTATTGAGATGGGGTTCTGGCTCTGTATTGTAGTTCCAGTTTAAGAAATTTATATTGACCAGTTTTGCGATGCCTGCTGGCATGTGAATCAATGGATGCCAATCTTTAGAACCTGCTTCTATTAATAAAACTTGGCAATCTTTGTTGGCTGACAACCTATTGGCAAGAACGCAACCTGCTGATCCAGCTCCAATAATAATATAATCGAATTTATTTTTTGAAATCATTTGTCAACCAATTGTTTTAAACTGCGTTTAGGATTATAACTTAAACAGGAAATTAACCATGTATAAACAATCATTAAAATCAACAATTTTGGCTTTGGCAATTATTTCAACAATTTTATTGAGCACTAGCAGTTCTGTATTCGCAGGCCAGCCCAAGATGCAAGCAGCACTGGATGCTTTGAATGTGGCAGAAAGACAGCTTAAAAAAGGTTCTCGTGATAAAGGTGGTCACAGGGTAAAAGCTCTGGATTTGATTAGCCAGGCCAAGAAAGAAGTCAGGAAAGCCATGAAGTTTGATAGAAAGCATTGATATTTTATCCAATAAAAAGCCCTGAATTTTCAGGGCTTTTATTTTGATTTTTTAGGAAGATTTATTCAATTAGCCCCATTGATTTGGCTTCTTTTTCAATCAAAAAGTCCAAAATCTCCATAATTTCATCCCGATTTTTCCCTTTGGCGGCTTTGTATTTACCATTGACCACCAGTGTTGGAGTACTGGTTACTTGCATTTTGAAACCCATGCTGTCTGCTTTTCTGAGTTTTGAATCCAGTATAAAGGAATCTGAAGTGCTCAAAAATGCTTCTTTTTCAACACCGGTTGTGTCCGCATACCACTGAGCGATGCTTTCAATGGTTCTCAAGGGTTTATGTTCTTTATGAAGTGCTTCAAACATTTGAGAGTGAGACTGTTCAGCTATACCCATTACTTCAGCTGTTAGGTAGGCTTGTTGGAAAATTGACCATCTGGGTTGAAAATTCATAGGAACCCGAACAAATTTTACATAATCAGGTTTGTTTTCTAACCATTTGTTTAGGTAAGGTTCAAAGGTATAACAATGGGGACAAGTGTAACCAAAAAATTCATATACCACTACTTGTTCACTGTTTCCTGTATCATAAGAGGTTGACAAGGTATTATAGTCACCACCTTCTACAAAGACCTGCCCATCACTGATTGAATCTATAGGAGCAGTTGTTTGTGAAGCTTCTTTTGTTGTTTCATTGTTATCTTGAGAACCTTGATTGTTGCAAGCCGTTACAAACAGTGTAAAGAAAACCACCAAAATAAAAAATTTTATAGATGCATTCATAAATTGAGCTCCATTTGTTATTTAATTAAATCCATAGCAACGGCTTCTTGGTTGGACAAATAAGTCGCCAGTTTAAACAGTTCAGGAATGTTTCCCAGTACCTTTGTATTGGGTTTAAATTTACCATTAATTACCAAAGAAGGTGTTGAAGTAATTTGCATTTTCCCAGCCATTTTCATGGACTGACGAAGTTTAGAATCAATCATAAAGGAGTTGGCTGTTGCCAAAAAGGCTTTTTTATCAACATTGAATTTTTCTGCATACCAATCGGCAATTTGCTCTATGTTTCTAAAACGTTTGTGTTGCTTGTGAATGGCATCAAACATAGCTTGGTGTGTTTTTTCAATAAATCCCATGGTTTCTGCAGTGTAATAGGCCTGTGCATAAGGTTTCCAAGCAGGCGAAAAGACAACAGGAACCCTAACCAATTTAATGTGTTTGGGCAATTTTTTGTGCCAAGGCTTTATGTAAGGTTGAAAGTTAGAGCAATGTGGGCAGGTATATCCAAAAAATTCATAAACCACGACTTGTCCGTCATTTCCTGTAGCATAAGGTGTTTCTAGTTCTGTATATTGTACACCTTTGGTATAGGCAACAGGGACTGGCGTATTGTTTTGGGCAAACACTGGTGAAAAACCAAATGTAAGCAACAACAAAAGAAATTTATTCATGTGTAATCCTCGCTTATTGAGTAAATATTGACTGTAAAAAGAACATAAAGTTCCGGAATTACTTAGAATAAAGTCCTTGCATATAGCTTGCAACGGCTTTTATTTCTTCGTCGGTTAGTTTGTTGGCCACTTCTGCCATGATTTTGCCATTGGCATCATCATCTGCACCAGCAATTGCTCCTGCTCTAAAATCTTTTAAGCGTTGCTCGGTGTAGGCAGCGTGCTGTCCAGCGACAACAGGGTAACCTGATAACGGATTGCCATTGCCTGCCATTCCATGACATGCCATACATGCAGGAATTTTTCTATCAGAAATCCCTCCTTGATACAGTGCTTTTCCTATAGCGATTAAGCTTTCGTCAGCAGAGCCGATAGTGGTTTTTTGAGTTGCAAAATAAGCACCTAAATTGGCCATATCTTCGTCATTAAGTCCTGCTACCATCCCGCCCATAACAGTGGCTTTTCTGGTGCCTTTTTTGAAAAGAGACAATTGTCTGGCAGTATATAGTTCATGTTGACCTGCTAGTTTTGGCCAAATAGGAGTGACACTGTTGCCATCAGCACCGTGACATGCCACACATATGGCTGATTTGGCTTTTCCTAACTCCGCATCTCCAGCCATAACAAATGATGAACAGATTAAAGACAGTAATATAAAAACTTTTTTCATAATTGATTCCGCTTTGAATATAAATGGTTAATTTCAATCGCCATTATAAATCCAAAAGGCTTTAAGCATAAAGCGAATATTGTCCTAATCTGGTATTATTTTATTAATCCCATGCTTTTTGCTTCTTGCTCAATCAGGTATTTGCTTAATTGAATTACTCCGTCATTTGAACCCAGAGCCGTTACATCAGGCATGTATTTGCCATTGATCACCAATTTAGGGGTGCTGGGAATTTGCATTTTAATCGCAATATTGTTGCCTTTCTTGATCATGCCATCAACCATAAATGAATTGGCAGTTGATAAAAATTTTGCTTCATCAACTCCAAATTTTGAAGCGTACCAGTTGGCGACCTCATTAATTGAACGGAGTTTTTTATGCTGCTTGTGCAGTGCATCAAACATCGCTTGGTGTGATTGTTTCAAAATTCCCATAGATTGAGCCGTATAATAAGCCTGTGCAAATACTTTCCAAGAAGGATTGAACCCAAGAGGTACTTGAATAATCTTGACATACTCGGGTAAGTTTTTGGTTAAATTGTGCATATAGGGCTGAAAACTTGCACAATGTGGACAGCGGTAACTGAAAAATTCATACACCACTACCTGCTTGTCATTTTCTGTATCAAAAAAAGGAGAAATCTTTTTATAATGTAAATCCTCAATATAAGGAGAGGTAACAGAGTCGTTAGCAAAAGCCAGTGAAGCCATCATTAGCAAGACGAAAATAAATATTTGTTTCATAAGATTTTTTACTATTTTAAAGAAGTCTAGACATTATAACTTAAAAGTAGTTGCACAAAAAAGGGCAATCAACAACTCTATTAACTATGCGCATCAAACAATTGGCAAAAATATTCAAATCTCAACATGGTCGGCTATATATCTGTGCCGTGGCGATCACCAGAAATCGCCAAGCCGCAGAAGACGCTGTTCACGATGCTGTAATCGCTGTAGCGCAAACAAGCAGCGATATAAAAGACTTAAAAGCCTATCTGTTTTCAACGGTTAGAAACAAAGCCAAGTATGCTTGTGTTAAGAACAGTAAACAGCAGTCAAACCTTGAAGGCATTTTGCTGTGTGATGATACAACGCAACAACAAATTTTTTCTAGTCAGCTTTTCCAACAGTTAGAAAAACTACTGCCTGAACAACAAGAAACCATCATCATGAAAATTTTTGGTGGATTAACATTTAAAGAAATTGCCCTAGCGACCAATCAACCGTTAAACACTGTTGCCTCTTGGTATCGCCGTGGACTACAAACATTGAAGGAGAAAATTAATGAACAATGATATTGAAAAAACACTGTCACAATTTAAGTTAAAACCACCCAGTGAAAGCTATTTTAAAAAGACTAGTAAGATACTAAAAACAAAAGCTGTTTCAGTGCCCCTATTTAATTGGAACTATTTATTGGCTTTTGGTTTGATGCTTTCAGTTGCCTTTAATTGGTATCAATTTCAACAACCCAAAATTACTATCGCCCCAGAATCTTTGGTCGCCAACAACTCGTCTGCACAAAATTCACAAGGTGGATACTCTGTTATACAAGGCGCCATGGTTCCTTATGGAAGCCAGCGTGATCTCATCGTCTTATTGGAGAATTAATAATGAATAAATTGATACTATTGCTGCTATTAACAACAAACAGTCTGTTGGCCAAAGAATCACTTAAGTTATATGTAGATACAACCATGTATTTTGTTAGCAATGAAGCCTCAGTAAAAATCAAAAAAATTTCACAAATGAAAAAATATTATGGTGGTTTTAATGAAATCCATTCGTCTCATGAATGGAGGCTATATCCTGGCGGGGTTTGGAACATAGAAACAAGACTAAATGAACAAAACATTTTCAGTATTGTGTTTTGGATTAAAGATAAAAACAAGCCAGAGATCAATAAGGATTTCAATGTTTCAACGTTGGAAATGACTACCTTTACATTATTGAAAACCAATAAGGGGGAACTAAAGATTAACATTGTTCCAAAAATGATAGAAGAAGAATTGCAGCCCATTAAATTGGGAGCTGATAACTTTGGATTGAATCATTTTTGTTTAAGAAATTCTGCCATTATCGTAGATGATAACTTTTATGTTGGTAAGCTTACAGGCTTTGCCGAAAGGATAGAGTTACGGTTTCCCAATTTTTACGATATAGACATTTCACTTATACCATTGCGTGATTGGAAGCAGATAGGCACATATAATAATGGAGAAATTAGCATTGACATGGATGAAAATCATATATTAACCTTATTAAATGTTGGAGTAGGTCCTTCGGGTTATCAAAAGGGCGGACCTTTTAAAGTTTATGGTGCAATGAAACCTCCTACTCACGATCGAAATGATTTATTAGAAGGTAAAGAAAAATATGGTTTTAAAGGCGTTTCAGCCCGAATAAAGAAAATTATTTCGAAAGCCAACCGAGAAAATAAATTTTCGATCATTGGTATAACCACTGGAAACGATAACAATACCAGTAAGCACTTGAAAAGAACCATAGGCGATATTTTTTCTGATGAAGACTGTGGTTAATAAGAAAGCTATAGAGGATTCAAAAGAACCCTCTATAAAAACACCTTTTAAAATACCAAAAGTGATACAACTGAATCGGCAGATGATCCATCAGGATTGCTTACTCGGCAACTCAGTTGTGTCGTGGAGCCATTTTTCTGCCTACATATGGCTTTTCTAAAGAACAGGTTAGAAGTGGGATCGACATCTGTTTGTATGAATGAGTTGCCTATATCAAAGGGGAAAGTGATGGTACATTGGCCTATATAATTGGGCACGCTGTGGGTTACAAGCAAAACTCCTGAGTTTACATTGTTAAAGGACTGAAGAGTCGTTACTGCTGAAAACCCACAGAGAAATTTAAGTCCTGCTTTCGCAAAACCATGCGAGTTAATGTCTTGTTTGGGTTTACCCGTCAGTGTCAAATCACTGTTGAGTTTTACATCCCCAGCAACATATAATCCATCTGTTGGCAGCTGTGCCAAACTTCCACTACCACCACCTATAGCTGTACCTCCATTGCCGGCAACAATCAATTTAGTTAAACCATTGACGTTGGCTTTGAGCGGGCTGCCGCCATCAAGAGTCAAAGTTGATACGGCAACATTGCTGTCACCTGTTACCTGCATTTTCCCATCAACATTTAGATCTGATCTCGCCAGTACGTTGCCTTGTACCACCAAGCCATTAATTTCCGGAGCTGAATTGCCCCCCAATGAAGTACCTCCATTGTTATAAATGCGCATTTTGGTTGCGTTATTGATTTTGATTCGCAATGGGTTTTCAGCAGCGCCAGAATTTATTTGCAAAGCCGTTGAACCTGAAAAATCAGCAGACCCAATTGCCAAATTACCGTAAACTTTCATGTTGGATTTGGCCAACACGCTGCCTTCTATATTTAAACCATTGCCTGGCGCTAGGTCAGGACTACTGCCAATACTGGTTTTGCCTAATTGTACATTGCCTGCAACCCGTAAGCCATTAGTGGGAATCTGTCCATCATTGTAGTTTGCACCTACTCCAGCACCACCATTTTTACTAATCCTAAAGCGCGTACCAACTCCACCAACCAGTATCCGCAATGGTGATTCATTGACCTCTGACACAATTTGAAAAGTGTCTCCAGCAGAGGCAACTAAATTACCAATGATAACATCACCTATGTACTGAACACCTCCAAAGTTTTCACTCCAATAAGGGCTTCCTGAGTTATCAATTCCTGCAACCCAATTGCTGCCGTCAAACTTTAAGACTTGTCCGGTTGTTGCTCCATTTGCCGCTAAAAAATCTGCCTGAATGGCATAAGGCGTGGCATTAATGCGCTGTTTAGGAGACATCGTGATATAACTGCCTGTAGAAGTACCTTCGCGGACTTGTATTTTTAAAAACCAATCATCCCCAGTAAATGGTGCATCAGTAAAATCAAGTTCCATGGTAAAAATCCCATCGACGACTTCTACATCAGCGATTTCTAAAGCTGAGCCAAAAAAACTACCACCTATTGCTTGGTTCCAAAGTTCCACTTTGAAATCATAAGTTCCGGTCACAGAGACGCCATTAAACTGCAACTGCCCTTGATAACTAAAGCGTGATCCGACAGGAGCGCTTAATGTTGTTGTTGATATGATTAGTAAAATCACCATGGTTATTGTTTTCATATTTATTGCTCCTTATTCAAAGCTGTCTTTAAAAATTGATTCGCCGGATTGGCCCGATTGTTGCCAAAAACCACTGGACAGTTTGTAATTGCCACCCTGTGATTTTTCTGTTACCACTTGGGCAATGCTGCCGGTTAGTTTGTAGCCGTTACCTAAACTGGTTTCCCCACCACTGGCGATAACATGTTGCTTGATTGAGTAACCATTGCCAGCAATAGTTGAAGTCAATACAAAAGATAGGCCAAATAATATAATTAGCTGGCGAGTTATAGTTGTTATTGGTTTATTTTTCATTTGTGTTGCTCTTTTAATCTAACTTTGCTTTTTTGTACATTTACAAGTCTTCAAATAGAGAGCCTGCAACCCAGTCATAATCACCTGTAGCAACACGTTGTTTGCCACCGCTAATGGAAGAATAGCCTCCCCCAACAGTTAAATTTTGATATCCGCCACTGATACTGGATCTATTGCCATCGGCCATATTGCCTTGCCCACCACTAACACTGGTAAAGTTTGCTCTGGCTTGGTTTGCGAGGCCACCACTAACGGTTGAGTATATGCCACTGGCTACATTGGCTTCTCCACCTATTGCACTGGATTGTGTGCCCGTAGCTTCATTTTTCCAACCACCTGCAACACTTGATTCTTGACCGCTTGCTATATTTTGATAACCGCCACTAATGCTTGAGGATGAACCGCTGGCAATTCCACCAATGCCGCCACTGATTGCCGAATAACTGCCATTGGCATTGTTGTCCCGGCCTCCACTAACCACAGAACGACCTGAATTGGCATGATTTTGTAGTCCGCCAACAACTGCTGATGCATGTCCTGCGGTATCATTTTTAAACCCACTTAATATTGATGATGATTGGCCAACGGTTCTATCCGTACCATCACCCGTGGTGTTTTGATAACCACCTACCACAACTGAATAATTGGCATAGGCTTCATTTCCATCGGTTGGGCCTCCTGTATAACCACCTCCGACTACAACTGAATATTTGCCACTTGCAGTGTTTCTTCTTCCTCCAGATATACTTGATGTTACGCCGCTAGCTTGGTTCGATTCGCCACCGCTAACACTGGCATTATCAGCTGTGGCATTGTTACCCAAACCACCGCTGACACTTGCAGAATCGCCAGAGGCAAAACCAAAACTACCACCACTAATACTGGCATAAGCACCACTGATGGTATTTTTCCAGCCAGCAACTAAGCCGCCATAATTGCTATAGCTGTTGTTTTTACCTACTACAAGATTATGCGAACCAGTGCGCAATTGTGTTCCTGTGTTTTCATTGTAACCAATCACTAAATTGCCTAGGCCATTTATAGTTGCATCGGTAGCACCCAGGCCGTTTTGTATATTTAAATTGGCACCACTTACGGTCATTTCTTGTCCGCTAACACTGATGAATTGTGTTTTTCCTTGTAAGGATGTAACAATTGTATCCAAGATATTAATTTGGTTTTGTAAGGTAGTTATTTGCCCAATCAAGGCCAAATCAGTTGAATCTAGCCCGTCCAGTTTATCCGCATTGTCGGCTGAAAATGAGTGAGGCACCGACATCAAAGCCTGCCTTGGGGATTGTGGGTCGCCATCAATTGTAAGATTCACCCAAACATCACCTGAAAACAAATTGGCATCTAAGGGGTCGGTATTGCCCAAAACTACAGCAAACACACCATTGTTAACATTGATACTTGTAAAACTTTCTTGCCAAAAAGCTGAGCCGTTTAGGGCGGCATCAAAAAAAGTAACAACAACGGACACATTGCCATTAACGGCAACACCATTGTTTGTCACGACTCCTTGATAAGTCATGGTAGGCGTCAAGGCATTGGCTTTTATAGCCACAATGCTGATCATAATTAATAGTATTTTTTTCATTTTAAGTTCTCCAAATCTTTTTAAGTTCATTTCTTTCTTGTGCTACTCAAAGTCATCTTTAAATAATTCATTGTTACGTGGTGCAGCTAGAATTCCACCAATAAACTGTTGACCGCCACCAGTGGTAATATGTCCAGCATCAATCTGCCCAATTGAACTGATGACCACATAATTGTTGCCAGACATTTTTCCGCCTCCAGTTGAAAAGGTCTGTTTAATTAATGAGTTGCTATTAATTCCATTGGGTTTGTTTAGATTTGTTGCTTGTTTTTTTGCAAGACTAGCAACCGAGAAAAGAGCAGAAGCTATGAAAACCATCAACTTGATATTCATTATTGATTCTTTGCGCTGAACGCATCTCTGAAAAACAGATGAGTGAGTGAAACCAAAATCAATAACAGAATAAATAATCCAGCAGAGTTAAACAATGGAACAGTTTGTACAGAATTTCCGGCAGCAGCACCCGCACTAATGCTATCAATGGCCAATAAACCACTGTTAAAAGGAGCAACTCCAGTGCCAGTCACATAGAACAAAAAAGCCACTCGACCATTGCCGTTCACATTTACCGAATATTGTGTCCAAGTTTTGGGGTAACCATCAAGGTCTTGGTTGGGGTTGATGGACAACAGCTGCTGAAAATCGCCAAAATTATTGAGGCCTTTCGTGTTGAGAGGTTGTTGAGATTCACATGTGCCAGTGTTGATGTTGCCTGTTGGGCTATACATCACAAGCATACGTGTTAACTCATTGGCGTTGGTTTGACTGCGTGTATAAAAACTCAATTGTTCTATGTTTCCAATGTCTGGCATGATAAGCCAACTGCATATAATATTGTTGCCAGTAGCGGTGGTGTTGGCGATATAGGAAGTAGGCGCGCCAGATTGAGCTGGAAAGATATTTTCTAACCCTTGAAACCAATTCACCTTGGTGGGTGAGTCAGATCGGTTATCGAAAACCCACCCATCTGTTTGTAAGTTGCCAACATTGTCAAAATTTTCAATGCTTTGAGCATATATAATGTTACTCAAGCTCAATAATGTTATCAAAAGAATAAACCTTTTTAGATCTGCCAACTGGTTCATTAAATTTTCTCCGAAGTTGTTTTAAAATTTATAGCACCCAGTGTATTTATAATCGTTTGACTTTACAGGACATATACAAGACAATTAACAGACATTATCGAGAAAAAGCACCAAATACATGACCAACCAAGCCAAAATAGAAACGGAACAAAAAAAAATCTATACTTTTCTCGATTTTGAAATCAACCCGAATTTGCGTGAAATACATCAAGTAAAAGCACCCTTGAAAATAAGCAAAAAAAGTTTTGACATTTTACTTTTGTTGATTGAAAAACAAGGAAATGTTGTGACCAAAGATGAAATCATAAATAGAGTATGGCCAAATCAAATTGTTACAGATGCAGCGTTGAATAAACAGATTACTCGATTAAGAAACGATCTATCAATCAACCAATCGACAGAGCACCCCATTATTGAAACGGTTAGAGGTGTTGGAGTAAAATTAATACCAACAGTGCAGATAAAACCATTCAAAACACCATCGAGCACATCAAAAAAATCGCTCTGGTTAGCACCCATTATTGTTGTTTTATTGATGTATATAACAAACTATTATTTTCTCAGTAATCCACAGCGCCAAGAGCCTTTACCAACCACAAAAACGACAGAAAGCAAATCTTTCAATATAGTCTTGATGCCAGCTAAAAAAGCAGTTGATTGGTTGAATGTTGGTGGTTTAGGTTATCTTTCTACTCAACTACATCAACACCAAGAAATTCAGTCTATTGGTCCTAAAATAAAATGGTTTGATCAAGGTGACAATCTTGCACGTGCCATTGATATATCCCAAAGGGAAGGGATAGATTTTGTGCTTACTGTTAATAATTTGAAAAAAGACGAAGGTTATAAAACTGATTTATTGTTGAGAAATAAAGAAGGTATATTGGCGAAACAATCAATGCAAGCAGAGAGTTTGGCTGTATTGTTTGACAAAATTGATTCTTGGGTAACTCGACAATTAAAGATCACTGAAAAATTGTCCAAGGGAGAACTTAATAATTATCATCCAACTGATTTTGCATTAGAAAGTTACTTGAGAGGCCGAGAACTAGCATTGTATAAGAGTTATAGTAAAGCAACACTGTTATTTCAAACTGCAATCAATGAAGACCCTTTGTTTTTTAAAGCAAGACTGGCTTTAGCCGATGCAGAGTCGGAACTGGGAAACTATACAAAATCTTTGGCATTGATTGATGTGATGTTAAACCGCAAAGATTTTGATAAAAGATTGTTTAATCACCTGTATACAATAAAAGCCAAAAATTTAATGTTTTTAAACAAATACGATGAGGCGCATCAGGCACTTGATAAGTCTATACAAATTTCTAAACAGCTACATGATTATAGTACATTAGTAAGAGCAATGACTGTTAAAGTTGTGATTGATGCCAATACAAACAACATTAGCCAAAAAACAATAGACCTCTTACTAAAACAGTTAGAAATATTAAGAGAACACAAACCAGACCCCGGTTTAATTGCACTAGCAAGTTCAAACTTAGCCGGCATGTATCAAAATCTTGGGCAATTACAATCAGCCATAAAATATGCAAAAGTAGCAACTGACATGTATAACATCTTAAATGACGACCATGGAATTGTGTTTAGCAACACTGTTTTAGCGCGAATATACAACTCTATGGGGGATATTGGAAAAGCCTTGTTGGTGCTAGATAAAATAGATGCAACGTATCAAAAACTTGATGGGCTCCAAGTTCCTCGTCTGTATTTGCAATACAAAACAGAAAATCAAACCTATTTTGGATTAAAAAAAGAAGCACTAATAACCATTAATAAATTACAAAATTTAAGTCTAACTCATACAGATTTGACAGCTAAGGTCATTGCCCTAGCATTACTTGCAGACTTGAATATAATCTATGAAGATTATTCGGCGGCCAAATTAAATATTAAGCAACTGCTCGAAATAAATCAATCAAAACCTTCAGGATATGTTTCTGCCTATAAGAACATAATTTTTGCTTATGATTTATATATTTACGCTTTAACCGAAGAGTCAGATAAGGCCAGGGCCAAATTAAATGCTTATATCCAAGACAACCCAAGCTTTTCCAAAGGTTATAGCAAAGAGATTAAAAATATTGAAGCCATTATTTTGAACAAAGAAGGCTTCAAAACAGAAGCAGTGAAAATTTATCGTGAGTTAATGGACGAATATACTCAATCTAATCAAGCAATAAATACGCTTTATACAGGCTACAAACTTTTAGACATCCAATGGCAAAACAATCGACAAGATTATATCAAGACCATGAATTATTTGGATGAAATTGCTATTTTTAAATATCCCATCCATAAATACAAAGCGCAATATTTAGCTGATAGAAAAGAGTACACCAGCGCTTATGTCATGATGGAAGGTTTAAAAAGTAAAGCCAATGAATTTTGGACCACTGATGATCAAATTTTATTGGAACAATACCAAGAATTGGCCAAGAACAAAGGTCTCTAATTACAATTCAAATATTTTTGGCCAGTTTTTACCAGTAATCCATATTTTTTTAGTGGATTTATCATAAGCAATGCCATTTAACACGCCTGGTTTGCGAAAAGAATTTTTCAGCAATTTGGGCAGATGATGTTTCTGGGTAATATTGCCTGTTTTTGGATCAATCACCACAATATAATCAATTCCATAAACATTGGCATAAATTTTTCCTTCAATCCACTCAAGCTCATTCAGCATATTGACAGGCTTACCATTAATGCTTACCTTGACACTGTACTCGACAGAAAAATCATCGGGATTAATAAATTGCAAAACATCAGTTCCATTGGATAGGATTAATTGCTTGCCATCGGTAGTCAGCCCCCATCCCTCTCCCTGATACTTGTGTGTCTTAATGGTTTCTAATGTTTGCTTGTTTATTTCAAAAGCAACACCTGCACGCCATGTCAGCATAAACAATCGACCGCCTATTTCAGTAAGTCCTTCGGCAAAATATTTGCCATCAAATTTAACATGCTTGATAACCTTCTGAGTCGACAATTCCCAATGAATCAATTGCGATTCACCAAATTGCCCACAAGACTCCCAAACCAACCCATCTTGAATGATTAATCCTTGGGTGTAGCATTTAGAAAAGTGTGGAAGACTTGTTCGTTCTTTTAAGGGTTGTGCCAAAGTAAGCGAAACGCCTAAAAAAAGAGAAGCCAGAAAAAGTATAAATTTTAAATTATATTGCATTTGAGCTTTATCCTAATCAAGCAAGTATTCTAAATAAATCAAACCATTAGATGCAAGCAAAGGGTTAAAAGTTCAAGATTAATCATTGTTGCGGTGAATAAAAACGCTAATCAACGCAATTTATAAGGGGAATATTGTTGTTTCATGGGCTTTATGGTTTAATTGCTGCATATAATGCGGAGATTAGTAATTTATATTTACCAGCAAAAGCAGTGGCCAAATTTCACATGGGATAATGAAGCATTGTTACCTGTACTAAGCGATGTGCGTTATCTGCAAGGAAAGTTAATAGGTAAAATGCAGTTTTTAGGCTTTGATCTGCAAAATGAAGCACTGCTGAAAACTTTAACTCAGGAGGCCTTGAAAACATCTGAAATTGAAGGAGAGAGTTTAAATTTACAACAGATTCGTTCATCTGTGGCTCGAAAACTTGGTATAGAAATAGTAGGCCTAGTGCCCTCAAATAGAAATGTAGAAGGAGTGGTGGAAATGTTATTAGATGCCACTCAAAATTATCAAAGCACATTAAGCAGAGAAAGATTGTTTGGCTGGCATTCTGCTTTATTCCCAACAGGCAGTAGCGGCTTATTTAAAATCATCACAGGCGACTGGCGGGATGATGCCAAAGGATCAATGCAGGTGGTGTCAGGAGTGGTTGGCAAAGAAAAAATCCACTATCAAGCACCCAAGGCCTCGGTTATAAACTCGGAAATGAATCAGTTTTTATTTTGGCTCAATGCAAAATCCAGTGTTGACCCAGTTTTAAAAGCAGGTATTGCACACCTTTGGTTTATCAGCATTCATCCATTTGATGATGGCAATGGTAGAATCGCGCGAGCCATTACCGATAGCCAATTAGCAGATTCAGATGGAACATTTCAACGCTTTTATAGCATGTCCGCTCAAATTCAAAAACAAAGACAGGAATACTACAATATACTAGAACAAACCCAAAAAGGAGATATGGATATAACCAATTGGCTAAATTGGTTTCTAAACTGTTTACGAGGAGCCATTAATCTATCTAACCAGGAATTAGAAAGCACCATAAATAAACACAACTTTTGGAATAAAAATGCCAGCAATATTAACAATGAAAGACAGAAGTTTGTTTTAAGCATTCTGCTAGATGGCTTTAAAGGAAAAATAAATACTTCAAAATGGGCAAAGCTCACAAACTGCTCAAGTGATACCGCATTGAGAGATATACAAGACTTGGTTAAGAAAGGTATATTGATAAAAAAAGACAAGGGCGGAAGAAGCACAGCTTATGAATTAATAATGATAAATGATGAATGTTAATACAAAACGGTGGTGCTTTGGGTTCTTGGTTGTTTTTCTATTAATAGGTTGCAAGAATTATTATAATGACATGATTGATTGGACAGATAATATCCAACAAGGAACTACTATTACAATAGTGAAGGACAACCAACCAAGTTATTTAACGATTGATCGGGAAAATCCAATTCAGATTAATCAATCAAAAAAGTATTTGATTACAAAAATTAAAGGCAATAAATCAGATGTTTTAAGCATGAGTCACTATTTAGTCTTCATAAATGATCGCTACCAGTGGAGAGATTCAGTTAAATGAGAGGTTTAACCTTCATTATCTTCATGCCCTTCATGGTAAAAAAACAAGCAACAAGCTAAAATAGCACCCATGAAAAATCAAAAAAACATATTTGGACGCACGAAATTTTTAACCTCTGCCTACAAAGTATCGCAATTGCCCGATGACACGGGTTTGGAAATCGCCATAGCAGGACGCTCTAATGCAGGAAAATCAACCACATTAAACACACTGGTGGGCAATAAGAAATTGGCCAAAGTCAGTAAAACTCCTGGCCGCACACAACTGCTTAACTGCTTTGATCTGGGCGATAATTTGCGCTTGGTTGATTTGCCAGGATATGGTTATGCCAAAGTGCCAAAAAAAATAAAGGCCCATTGGCAACATGAAATAAACATATATTTGCAACAGCGCAAAAGTTTGATTGGCGTGGTCATTGTGATGGATATTCGCCACCCATTAAAAGAATTTGATCGACAGTTTTTACACTGGGCTGATCAGTCTGGATTGTATTCTCATGTATTGTTGAACAAATCAGATAAATTTAAATCTGGTAAACGCAAGGCTGCCTTTTTAGAAGTAAAAAAAGAAATGGCCAATATTTCTCGCACCGCAACCATCCAAACTTTTTCTGGCTTAAAAAAAGAAGGCATAGAAGAATTGTCCAAGACCTTATTGTCTTGGTACAACGACCCCAGTGTTGCTGGTTTGGACAATGATATAGACGAAGAAGAATAAAAACTCGTGTCATCCTCGCGTAGTCGGGGATCCAGCCCTAAATAATGATGGATTCCTTTTTTCAAGGGAATGACAAACAATAAACAGATATGACAATAATAAATCAATGACAACCAGATGCCTACAAGGAATGCTCACCATAGAAGCATTTATCGACCCTGATTCACAACCCAAGTTGGTTTTGACCCAAGATGAAATTAAACAACTCAATCAACAAATTTCCAAAGAACTTCAGGTTATATTGCCCCATTTAGACGATTCTTCCTTTGCCATTGTTGGCGGTTTATATCAAAGCAGCGAACTGTTGCAACCCGGTTTTCCTATTCACTCCCAGCTTCGACAATATGCCCATGCCGCACTCAAAGGCGAAAACAATCGAAAAAACCAATTGCTGATTGGAGCCAATGAAGAAGGATTGCCCGAAGGCTTGGTTCATAACAATGAAGTACAAGTCACGCCATTGTTGCTCATGCCTTTTGTGGTGATTACCGATGATGAAGAAACCAAGTCTGTCTTTGAAAAACAACTGATGCACAAAGGCATGGGTTCGCAAGAATTATTGATTCAACTACAAAACACACTGGGTGTAAAAATTCGCCACAGCAATTTCATGACCATTTTAGACTTGGCAGCCATGATGCACAACCACCTGCAAATGGCTGGCTTTGAACCCTTATGGAAAATACTCGAAGAAGCCATTTTCAACCAACATCCAGAAACCCGTGTCACAACCGTACAGCACAACGAATTTTATCTGTCCAAAAAAATAGTCTTCACGCCCTTTTTCTCCTACATCATGTGGAGCAATAATGGCCCTGGAAAAGACTTGGAGAACAAACAAGAAGCCTATTTGCACTACACCCAAGTACAAAGACAGCACGTCGCCACCCTAAAAGAACATGGATTAGATGTCAGACAATTTATCCCCAACAAAGAAACCTGGCCAGCCAGCCAAGAACACATCTGTTTTGCCACCCTGGACCAAACTCGATTAACCGGCGATTTCTACCATGAAATCATCAAACCCCTAGATAAAACCCAAACCCCAAAAATCGACAAAAACCAACACCCACAACTCGGCATGCTGTTCTATCAAGTCACCGATGACAAAGACGGCTTAGAGTTTTATTATCCATTGACCAATGATGGTATTAAAGAAATTGACTCTCTTCTCCAACATTCTTAAACCAATCGTCATTCCCGCGAAGGCGGGACTCCATAAAACTCCTGATAATAACAAAAGATAATCTCTCGCAGAGCTCGCGGAGAACGCAGAGAAAAACCCAGCAGGCTTTAAAAAAACATGCTAGAATAGTTCTATTAAATTAATGGATTAAATCATGGTCAAACACAGCAAAATAAAACTATTCAAAGGACAAAATGTTAGAACACACTGGGATGATGATAAAGAACAGTGGCTTTTTTCTATTGTTGATGTTTGTACAATATTATCTGGAAGTATAAATCCACAGGCCTATTGGAGAAAATTAAAACAAAGATTGTTTAAAGAAGGCAATGAAACCGTGACAAATTGTCACGCTTTGAAAATGAAAGCCCAAGATGGAAAAATGCGGCTAACAGATGTTGCCAATACAGAACTGTTGTTACGCCTTATCCAATCCGTTCCATCCAAAAAAGCAGAACCATTCAAACAATGGTTGG
The DNA here is from genome assembly GCA_024280395.1 of Gammaproteobacteria bacterium. Lineage (GTDB taxonomy): Bacteria > Pseudomonadota > Gammaproteobacteria > Xanthomonadales > Marinicellaceae > NORP309. Next base: position 17,760 of record JAJRQG010000156.1, read on the forward strand.
CAAAAGTTGGTTCCGAAAGAATTGACGAAACCGATGACCCAGAGTTGGCTTTTGATCGTGCGATGAAATCCTATCTAGCCAAAGGTTATTCAAAACAATGGATAAATCAAAGGCTTAAAAGTATCGAGGTTAGAAAGGAGTTAACCGATGAATGGCAAGAACGTGGAATGAAAGAAGGGCTTGAATATGCAACCCTCTCCAATGAAATCAGCAAGGCATGGGCAGATAAAAACATCAAAGAATACAAAAAACTTAAAGGCCTAAAAAAAGAAAACCTGAGAGACAATATGAGCAACTTAGAACTTGTTTTAAACATGCTAGCCGAAGCTTCAACCACAGAAATCTCTAAACAAAAACAACCAGAAGGGCTGGATGCCAACAAAGATATTGCTAGAAAAGGCGGAAATGCCGCCAAACAAGCCCGGTTGGAAATTGAAAAACAAACAGGTAGGTCGATAGTTACAAATCTGAATGCTAATAAATTAATAGAAGATTAAAGAAATGAAAACAATATTCATAGTACTTTTTACAATGATTGGAAATGCCTGTTATGCTGAAGATAAAATATTAGAAGGCAATACCATTTTGCTCATAGAAGACAACTATTTAATGGTTGAATTTATGCCAAGTAAGAATTTGAAATATGCTAAAAAGGAGCTTGATAGAATTTCAAAGTTTGGTAAAGAACACTTTGAGGGAACAGGTTATTCTGATGCAACAGAAATAACACAAAAACCCATAGCTACCATTGAGAGTAAAATTTCTAAAAAGGATGTAATAATTTTGTTGGAATCTGTTGGGCTAACAAGATACCCAAAATTAATGTATTTTGGCTTTAATGGGTTTACAGAAGTTACAAGCTCAAAAACCATTGTTTATGGGAGCTTAGAAAGCGGGATATTCCTTGATGTAGAGGGCAGCCTTATTAAAAATATTTGGTTTGATTCACAAAACTGGAAAGAAATTAACAAAACGAAAATTGCAGATGGTTTTAAAATACTTGCTGAAAAATATGATTTAATACTTATAGACTGGACTAACGAGAAAATAATAGACTTAAATAATGATTCAGAAATAAAAAAATACCTCACTAATAGTAATTAATAGAAGAAAGACTTTCAAAAAATTCTTTCTTCAATAACTTCAACCCCTTCATGGTAAAACACAGCCCTAATCATTTATAATTCATCATTAACCATTCATAATTAACAAATGCTAAGCACTCACAAACTCTTAATCAATCTAAACGAAGCACAAGCGGCAGCGGTGACTACCGATGCGCAGCATTCTTTGGTGTTAGCCGGTGCGGGCAGTGGTAAGACGCGGGTGTTGGTGTATCGGATTGCTTGGTTGTTGGCGGCTGAAGGGATTTCTCCTTATGCAATCCTAGCGTTGACCTTTACCAATAAAGCGGCAGCAGAAATGCGCAATCGGGTGGCTGAGTTGTTGGATCAGCCAGCAAGAGGCATGTGGATTGGGACTTTTCATTCAATTGCACTGCGTTTGTTGACCATGCACCACAAAGAAGCAGGGTTGCCAAAAAACTTTCAGATATTGGATTCGGAGGATCAATACCGTTTGATTCGTCGGGTTATTTCGGATTTAGAATTGGATGAAAAACAATGGATTCCACGTTCGGTGCAGGCCTTTATCAACGACAAGAAAAATGACGGCATCAGAGCGGGTGAAATTGATGATTTTGGTGATGATAACTCTGCGACCTTAACTCAAATTTACCAACATTATGACGACCACTGTAATCGTGGCGGCTTGGTTGATTTTGCTGAAATGTTATTGCGAACGCATCAACTGCTCTTGAACAACCCACCATTGTTGGAACATTACCAAGGGCGGTTTGGAGCGATATTGGTGGATGAGTTTCAAGACACCAATGAAATTCAATCAGCATTTATTCGTTTGTTGGCAGGAAGCAAAAACAAAGTAATGGTGGTGGGCGATGATGATCAATCCATTTATGCTTGGCGCGGTGCCAAGATTGATCATATTATTGGCTTTAAGGATCTGTATGCCAATGTGATTCAATACAAACTGGAGCAAAATTACCGTTCAACCAACAATATTTTGGAAGCGGCAAATGCTGTTATCAAAAACAACGCCAAGCGATTGGGCAAAGAGCTGTGGTCAGAACAGGGTGGTGGTGAACTGATCCAATACTATGGCGCTTATTCCGAATACGATGAAGCAGCATTTGTCGCTGAAGAAATTGAAAACATCATTGACTCAGGTGTCGATGGTGATAAAATCGCGATTTTGTATCGCTCCAATATGCAATCTCGACTGTTGGAAGAAAACTTACTGAAACACAATATTGCTTATAAAGTGTACGGTGGGTTGCGATTTTTCGAACGGATGGAAATTAAAGACGTATTGGCTTATGTGCGACTCATTAACAATCGACACGATGATGTGGCTTTTGAACGGGTGATTAATACGCCAACCCGTGGTTTGGGCAATAAATCGGTTAACCAAATTCGCAATTGCGCGATGGTCAATCAAATCAGCCTGTTTTCTGCCTGTAAAGTTTTGTTAGAAAAAAGTGTGTTGGCAGCACGGGCAGCAGGCTCAGTGTCAGGGTTTATCAACATGATTGATGAATTTGATCACAACCACGATAAGGAACAATTAAATCCCTTGTTTGATGATGTAATTGAACGCACTGGATTGCGTGATCATTACCAAAAAGAACCGCCAGAAAAAGCCTTGACCCGATTAGAAAATTTGGATGAATTACTCAATGCTGCCGAAACCTTTGTGAAACCCGAGGAAGACGATCAAATCGGCATGACTGCATTAGCCAGTTTTTTGGCGCAGGTTTCACTAGAAGCTGGCGAACGCGAATCAGACAAAGATGTGCCTTGTGTACAACTGATGACCTTGCATTCGGCCAAAGGATTGGAGTTTCCTACAGTCTTTTTGGTGGGTTTAGAACAGGGTTTATTCCCGCATCAAAACTCCATGGAAGATCCTGAAAAACTACAAGAAGAACGGCGCTTGTGTTACGTAGGCATCACCCGTGCCGAGCAGAAGCTCTATATGACTTATGCCACATCAAGAAGAATACGCGGCCGGACTCAAGGTTGCGCGCCTTCAAAATTCTTAAGAGAAGTACCCAATAAATTGGTTAATCAAATCCAGGGCAACGTTTTTACCACGCCAAGAAATACAATGTTTGCCAGTCAAGATAACTCAGCCTATTCACAATACAAAGCAGGAGTGCTGGTATCGCACAAAATATTTGGCGAAGGCATGGTATTAGAACTCTCTGGACACGGAGACTACACCCAAATCATGGTGGAGTTCACCCAACATGGCACCAAAATATTGGCCGCTAAGTTTGCTAAGTTGGATATTGTTTAAAGAAAATACACACCTTTACAATTCATTGAAACTATTTTAAGATGTAAAACCTTTAAAAATTAATGGAGTAAACTCATGAATTTAGAAATAAAACACCTGTTCTTTTTGGCTTTAACTTTTATGACGTTAAATGTATCTGCTGAGAAAGCAATATTAAAAGGCGGAACTTTTATTCCGGTTAGATTGGCACAAAATATTAATGGAAATATTAATAGTCAAGGAGAAACAATCTTCTTTGAAGTACTGGAAAATATAAAGGTTAATGGCTTGATTGTTGTCGACAAAGGAACATTTGTAAAAGGTAAAATCACTAATGCAGAAAGTAGAAAAAGTTTAGGAAAAGCAGGAAAACTATCGTTAGAAGCGCGTAACCTCAATGCGGTTGATGGGAGTTTAATTGAAGTGGTTCGTGAGCCCATGAGCAGTGAGGGAAGGAAAAGAACTGGTGCGACGGTAGCTCATGTAATAATGTGGGGCCCACTTGGGTTGTTTGCCAAAGGAAGAGCAGCTAGAGTAATGCTTGATACAGAGTATGACATTGAAGTTAGATCAGATATTGAAATTAATGTAGAAGAGAAAACTGTTCGAGAGCCTGTTAAAACAAGTTCTTTTGAAGCGTATTTTCCTAAGCACTCAGGAAAAATTAATTTTGCAAAAGGAAAAATAGGGAAAGACTTTAAACTAAATATTAAATTGCCTGAAACGACCAATTTAGATAGAAGAAATATCAGCATTACAAGTGCTTTAGACTATAAGTTACCAAAGCCAATTTATCCTGTTGCACTTTCTTGGGACAAAAAACAGAGTGCTTTTGTAGTAGTTTTCCCTTTCAAGGAGATAGTTAAATATATTGCTCCTGGTATAAGCAACATAACTGTGGAAGCGAATATAGATAACATTTCTTCAGTCGCAGAAACAACCCTTAAAACCAAATGGAAAATGAAATAACTTTAATATTCAATTTTGCTTCTACTTTTAAAAGCGAATTGTTACTTATTTGATTATAGCGGTGGATGAATTCTTCGCCGTTTTTTTAATATCCAATTTTTTTTTCTGATGAGTTTTCATTTGAGAATATTTTTCGAATGGTTCGTTTTTGTATGATTAATAAAGAAGGTGTGTATTGCGCATGTAATATAAATCGGAATAAATTGGATAATAAGCCTCAAACTCGTTAGTATATAAGCATGAGTATTGAAATCAGGGGAAAACCAAGTGACAGACAATAAAACTTTTGGGCACTACCAAGTGGTTGAAGAGCTTGGCAGAGGAGGCATGGGTGTTGTCTATAAGGCATGGGAGCCGACCTTGGATCGGTTTGTCGCGATTAAAGTGTTAGCAGATAATCTGGCTCACGATGAGAGTATTAAACAGCGGTTCATTCGGGAAGCCAAAGCCATGGCGACCATCAATCATCCCAATGTTATTCACATTCATACCATTGGTGAAGAAGACGGTCTGCCCTACTTTGCCATGGAGTTCATTCAAGGAAGTTCTTTAAGTGAAATTTTAAAACAAGGCAATGTTTTGTCTTTGCCTCATGCCAGAAACATCATATATCAGGCATGTAAAGGGTTGTTGGGCGCCCATAAAAAAGGGTTGATTCATCGTGATATTAAACCTGATAACTTAATGGTTACGGATGAAGGTTTGCTCAAAGTAGTAGATTTTGGCATAGCTTTGTCACACAATACTGAAGAAAAATTAACCAATACTGGAGAAATGGTGGGCACCCCCGGTTATGTTTCTCCTGAGGCTTATATTGGACAACTTATAGACAAACGTGCCGACATTTTTTCCTTGGGAATTGTGTTTTATGAAATCTTGGCGGGCAGAGTCCCTTTTGAAAATGACAGTCCTTTGGGTTTGATGTTAGAGGTTGTTCAGGCAGAGATTTTAGATGTCAGAGAGGTAAATAAAAAAATTGACAAAAACACTTCAAAAATTTTGAAAAAAATGTTGGCAAAGTCACCAGATGAACGCTATCAAAATTGTGAACAAATCATTTCAGACCTAGGGAAAATAGAAGAAAACAAAGCCATTGAAACAATTTTAACTTCTTCGATCATTCTTGACCCACAAAACATTAAAAAGAATATTTCCAGTGATCATACCACTGTTAATTCTCTATCAAAAACCGAATTAAGCATTCAGAGTCCTGCTCCTCTAACTAAAAACATTCCTTTCATCGTCTTAACGTCAATTGTTTTTGTTCTGGGACTGGGGTGGTTTTTCATTAATCAAAAAACAAACAAAGAACCTATTAAAGACAATGTAAATAGGATTTCAGAAAATGAAACCAACTCAAATAATATACCCAACTTGCAAAGAAAAAATGTTGCTAATACTCAGGCAATGGTTGAGTCAAATTTACCCGAAGATAAAAAACAAGAAAACAAAGACATCTCCAATTCGAAAAAGAGTGCTTTAGAAGAGTTTGTTCAAGAGTCCAAAGAAGAAAAAGCGGTAGTAAACACTGAAAGTCTTCGAGGGGTTTCCGGTAAAGAACTAACCAGTAAAAAAACAACCGCTGAAACGGTTCAGGCGAAAGAAGTTATTAAAAACGCTGTAAGTAATCCACCACACAAAAAGCCCGGACTGGCAAAACAAAAAGCACCACAAAAAACCATTAAGCAACCAAAAAGAAAGACGGCAACTACCCCAACAAACACCAAAGTATCAAACCATGAAAATAATTCACCTTATCGATGCATAGAAATAAGTAAATTTGAAGTAGACAGAACCAACCACAAGACAAAGGCTCTAGAGCGGGCTGCTAAAATTCCTGACGAAGTATTAAAGCAGATACAATTTATTGCGGTGGGAGAGATAATTAGGGACCAGTATGGATTAAATGCGCTAGAGCCTGATGCAGAAAGGTGCCCCAATAATAATGGTTCTTTGTTATTGACAGGCAGAGTGACGGACTATAAAAAAGGCAATAAGGTGGCACGATATTTAGTCGGTTTTGGCGCAGGCAAGCAAAAGTTTCAAGTCGAATTAACTCTGAAAGAAAAAGCCAGTGAAAAAGTGTTGGCACAAGGGCGAGTGATAGATAGTAAAATTGGAGGTTTATTGGGCGGATCTGCTGAAAAAGGTCAATATGATTTTGCCGAAAAAATCAGTGGATTTGTTAGAGAATCTATTGGCATTAAAGCTGATGTAATCCAGAAAACTAAGGAGCAAATTTAATAGAATCCTCGTGTTGAGACAAGAGTTCTACAATCTTTATTGTCGTTTGTTTAATATCGGAACGGGCAGCGTTGTGCGGCGTAATGGTGATGTCTTTTCTTGACCAAAACTCATGCTCTTGGGGCAAGGGTTCTTTTTGAAAAACATCTAGAACAGCGTGTTTTATCAAGCTTGTATCTAGAGCCCACAATAAGTCCTTTTCAACCAACTGTTGTCCTCGACCTACTTGGATTAATAAAGGTTTCTTTTGGCAATAGGAAAACCTTTGACTGTTTAGAATTCCCTTTGTCTTTTTGTTTAATGGCAACAAACACACCAGATAATCGCTGTTTTGCATCACCTGTTTCAAGCCTTCCTCCGCATGAAAACAAATAATTGTTGGGTGACTCGATTGTTGAGTATATGCCATGACATGAAAACCAAGCTGAAGGCATTGTTTTGCCACAAATCCACCTATTTCACCCAGCCCAATAAAACCAATGGTGGTTTGCACAGGCAAGTCATGAATTTTCCAGGTATGTGATTTTTGTTGTTGTCTGTATAGTTTAACTTGTCGAAAATCATCCAATATATAACTCAACACATACTGTGCCATTTGCTCTTTTAAACCGTTTGTTACAATTCGGTGTACAGAAATGTTTTTGGGCAAATCAGGGTCGTTTTGAATAAAATCAACACCTGCACCCAATGAAGTGACCGCTTTTAAATTGGAAAATGTTTTTAAGAGGCCTTTGGGCTGTTTCCACAAGACGGCAAAAGTAACTGTTTCTGGATTTTTGATGTGTGGCCAGACTTGTATATTTAAGTCTGGCTGATTATTTTTTAATGCTTGAACTAACGAATCGGTATTTCTGTCGGTGATGACAAGAGCAATACTCACTGGAATATTAAAGGCTTTTTAGGGGTTCTAGTAATTTAAGGGCCTTGATATAAACCCCTTTTTTAAACTTCACCACTTTATTGACTGGATACCAAAAATTCACCCATTTCCACTCATCAAACTCAGGCGAGTCGGTGTGATCTAGGGAAAGATGAGATTCTTCTCCAATAAATTTTAGCAAGTACCATACTTGCTTTTGCCCAATACACAATGGCTTTGAGTGTCTTCTTTGAAACTTTTTAGGTAACTTATAACGCAACCAACCAGGCGTTGATCCCAGCAGTTCTACATGTTCAGGTTTTAATCCGATTTCTTCATATAATTCACGGTACATGGCTTCTTCATTGGTTTCATCGGTGTTTATACCACCTTGAGGAAACTGCCAACCGTTGTCTTGATACCTTTTTGCAAAAAAAACTTTACCATTATCACCAAGCAAGATGATGCCCACATTTGGGCGATAACCATCTATATCAATCATAATTTTTCAATGGGTCAATTTTAAAATTGGCCTCTAAATATATTTAAACTGTTTTTATTCTTTCAAATTTAACCAATCATTACAACAAAAATTACCCAATATGAATTTATTTATTATTTTTCACTGGCTTATACTTGCAGAAAGCCAACTAAGCCTTTAGTATACGCCTACTAATTAATTCGTATAAAGGTAAATCAATGAAAAAAATAATTATTCTAGCGTTCATCAGCCTCTTCATGGTTGGTTGCGCATCAACTTCAGGTTCAAATAATAAACTTGCAAAAGCTGACGTATCCGATGGAGCTAAGAATGTTTTAGCAGATAAGGACAGTGAAGAAAGAGTTATTTGTAAACAAGAAAGAAGAACAGGTTCTAATAGAATAACTACAATCTGTCGTTCGCAATCTGAGTTAGATTATCAAAGAGAACAAACTCAGAATGCTTTAAGAAGCAATCCTAGAATTGGCGGTGGTGCTTCAGGCGGCGGCGCTGCAGGGGATCGTTAATTCTTTGTAGAAACAAGGTAAGAAACTAAAAAGCACATTTAATATGTGCTTTTTTTATGGGCGAGCAAATCAAGAAACCCTTTCTAGATTGAATAACCAAATTCTTTTTTAAACAACTCATCAAACTCTTTTTTGCTAAAACTGTGATTTTGAGTTCCTGCATGTGCTATCTTGATACTACCAAGTAATGAGGCGATTCTGCCAGTGGTTTGCATATCTAGATTGTTCATTAAACCATACAATAACCCAGCTCTATAAGCGTCGCCACAACCTGTTGGATCAACAACTTTGGAGGCCTCAACCACAGAGATGTGATAAACCGTACCATCGGTATATATTTCTGAACCTTTCTCACCACGGGTAACAATTAGCGCCTTTAAATGAGAGGCAATTTCCCTGGCATCCCAACCAGTACGCTCACATACCAATTCATATTCATAATCATTAACAGCCATCCAAGTGGCTTGAGAGATAAACTCTTTTAAATCATCCCCGTCAAATAAAGGCATGGCTTGACCAGGATCGAAAATAAAGGGAATACTTGCATCAACAAAACCTTTAGCGTGAGAAATCATGCCATCTCGTCCGTCTGGACCGACTATTCCGATACTGACTCCTTCGTGATCAGAAACTTTACACTCATGAGATTGACTCATCGCGCCGGGATGGAAGGCAGTGATTTGATTGTTGTCTTGGTCGGTTGTAATAAATGCTTGTGGAGTGAACATGTCATCTTTGACAATAATTCCATCTTGTGAGATGTCCATTGATTGCAGGTGCCCACCATAAGGTTCAAAATCTTGTCCGACAGTCCCCATAGGAATCGGGTTCCCACCGAGTAATTTTAAGTTATAGGCAATGTTGCCCGCTACTCCACCAAAATCACGTTTCATGCTTGGAACAAAAAATGAGACGTTAAGCTTGTGAATTTGGTCTGGTAAAATATGGTTAGCGAAGCTGTCTTCAAAGACCATAATGGTGTCATAGGCCAAAGACCCACAGATTAATGCTTTATTCATTGTATTCTTCCTAATATTTTATGATTTTTCTAATATGGTTTTAACTTGAGCAGGGTTTGCTCTGCCTTTTGTTTGTTTCATTACTTGACCGACAAAATAGTTAAACATTTTCATGTCACCCTCTTTATAAGCGGCAAATTGCGATTGATTGTTGTTGATGATCTCCTTGACGATGGTTTCTAATTCACCGCTGTCAGATACTTGTCCCAAGCCTTCTGTTTTAATAATTTCTTCTGCCAAAAGATTGGTTCCCCACATTTTTTCTATAATGGTTTTGGCAATTTTGTGTGAAATTTTACCTTCTGCCAATGCTTCTAACAGGCCAACAAATTGAGCCACATTGAGGTTATTGTCTTCGACTTTGACATCATTTGAATTTAACAAAGCACTGAACTCTCCCAGTAACATATTTGCAGCAGTTTTGGCTTTGGCTTGTTTGAGCGACTTGACTGTTTCATCAAAAAATTCAGCCAGAGATTTGTCTTGTGCAATGATTTTTGCATCATCTGGTTTAATTTCTAAACCTTGTGTATATCTAATAATTTTTGCTGCAGGAAATTCAGGAATATACTGTTTTTCGTTATCAATATAAGCCTGGTCAATGACCACTGGCAACAAATCTGGATCGGGAAAATAACGATAATCGTTGGCTTCTTCTTTGCTGCGCATCGGTCGGGTTTCATTTTTGTCGGAATCATAAAGCCTTGTTTCTTGAGTGACTTTGCCGCCAGATTCCAGCAATTTAATTTGACGTTTGATTTCAATATTGATGGCTTTTTCAACAAACCGAAACGAGTTGATATTTTTTAGTTCGGTGCGTGTGCCCAGTTCATTTTGTCCAACTGGACGTATTGAAACATTGGCATCGCAACGAAACGAACCTTCTTGCAAGTTACCATCACATATTCCAAGATGTGTCACAATGCTGTGTATCTCTTTCATGTAAGTCACGGCTTCTTTGGCCGACGATAAGTCGGGTTCGGAAACAATTTCTATCAAAGGTGTGCCGCAGCGGTTCAAATCAATGCCTGAAAACTCGGCATATTTATCGTGTACTGATTTTCCTGCATCTTCTTCAATGTGCGCACGATTGATTCTTATTATTTTATCGTTGCCATTTTTATCTTGGATGGTCAGTGTGCCATGTTCGACGATTGGATGGTTGAGCTGGGTAATTTGGTAACCTTTTGGTGAGTCTGGATAAAAATAGTTTTTTCTATCAAAGGTAGATTCTTTGGCAATCACTTTGGCACCAACCGCTAATCCAAAACGAATGGCATAACGCAATACCTTTTCATTAAAAACAGGCAGCGTCCCTGGCATTGCAGCTTCAAGCATACTAACATGTGAGTTGGGTGAAGCACCATAAGTGGTATCTGTTCCTGCGAACAACTTACTATTGGTTTTTAATTGGGTGTGGATTTCCAGACCTATCACGGTTTCCCATTGAGTACTATTATTCATCATAACCCTCCGCAACCATTTTATGGAAGTTGGTGTCTTGTTGGTATTGGTGGGCAACATTAAGAATGGTCGATTCTTGTAAATTGTGTCCAATTAACTGTAGGCCAACGGGCAAATCATCAACCAAGCCAATAGGCATAGAAAGACAGGGTAGACCAGCAAGTGATGAAGGAATGGTATATATGTCTTCTTGATACATACTAACAGGATCCTTTTTTGTATTAAATTTGAAAGCAGTTTCTGGTGACACAGGAGCGGCTATAATATCTACTTGAGCAAATGCTCTATCAAAATCTTGTGCAATTAATCGGCGAATCTTTTGAGCTTTTCGGTAGTACGCATCATAAAAACCAGCAGACAGTGCCCAGGTTCCAATCATGATGCGTCTTTTGACTTCTTCTCCAAAGCCTTCGCTGCGCGAGCGTACATATAGGTCATTCAAATCAACAGGATTCTCACATTGATGCCCGTAGCGAATGCCATCAAATCGGGATAAATTGGAAGAACACTCCGCTGGGGCAATCACGTAATAAGCGGAAACCGCAAGGTGGGCAGTTGGCAATTCTATTTCCACCAGTTGCGCGCCCATGTCTTGTAATTTTGCAATGGCCTGTTCAGTGGCTTGTTTTATATCAGGACTCAAACCATCCATCCATTCAGTGACAATGCCGACTTTCAGGCCTTTAATTGACTGATTAAGGTTTTCACTGAAATCTTCTTTAGCCACTTGTGCTGAAGTGGAGTCTTTGGCATCAAATCCACACATTTCAGACAATACATAAGCACAATCTTCGGCACTTCTAGCAAAGACACCGGCTTGATCAAGGCTTGAGGCAAAAGCCACCATACCATAGCGTGAAGCCCTACCATAACTGGGTTTGATTCCTGTGATTCCTGTTAAAGCAGCGGGTTGCCGAATAGAGCCGCCCGTATCTGTCCCAGTTGCAATTGGAGCCAAGCCTGCTGCAACAACTGCTGCTGAGCCACCTGATGATCCTCCTGGAACGCGATTTAAACCCCAGGGATTTTTAACTGCACCAAAATAAGAGTTTTCATTGGATGATCCCATGGCAAATTCATCCATGTTGGCTTTGGCCATTGTGATCATTCCTCTGTTGTTGAGGTTTTTAACAACCGTTGCATCATAAGGTGCAACAAAATTTTCCAACATGCGAGACCCACAAGTCGTGTTGACTCCTGTAGTGCAAAATAAGTCTTTATGCACCAAAGGAATCCCTGTTAATAAATGGGCTTGTTTGTTGTCGATTAATGCCTGTGCTGCTTTTATTTGCTGATTGGCAGTTTCAGGAGTGTAATTAATGATACAGTTTAAGTTCTCTGCATGGGTGTTTAATCGTTTCAGATAAATATCGTGTAGCTCTTGTACTGAAATAATTTTATTATGCAAAGCTTGGGAAATAGATTTTATGCCGCTTAGTTTCATTTGTTTTAAGTCCTATTCAACAACCGTTGGTACTAAAAAATAATCTTCATCGGTTTGAGTGGCCATTGACAAGAGTTTTTCTTTAATGGAGGTTTCTGTTACTTCATCGGCTCTTAATCTTTGAACCGCATCCATGGGGTTGGCCATGGGTTTTGTGTTATCGGTATTGACTTCACTGATGTGATTGATCATCTCAACAATTGAGTCAAGTGAGGTGACAATGGCATCAATTTCAGACTCACTGACATGCAGTTTGGCAAGAACTGCAATTTGTTCGACTTCTTTACGATTTATTAACATAAAAACACTCTAGATAATATATAATTAGCGATTGTCGCCATTTTAACCAATAGCGCGATATTATGCCATTTTTCCAACACAAACCACAATTAATACTACCAACATGTTTAAAAAATTTAGAAGCCTCTTTTCAAACGATTTGTCTATTGACTTAGGAACCGCAAATACCTTGATTTATATGAAAGATCATGGGATTGTCCTGAACGAACCATCAGTTGTTGCCGTGCGCATGGACAGAGGAATTGGCGGGCCCAAAGACATTGCGTCGGTGGGAATGGATGCCAAAAAGATGTTGGGCAGGACTCCTGGACATATTCAAACTATTCGCCCATTAAAAGATGGTGTGATTGCAGATTTTGAAATGACTTCTGCGATGTTGCAGCATTTTATTCGCAAAGTGCATTCTAATCGTTGGTTGAAACCAAGCTCACGGGTATTGATTTGTGTGCCTTGTGGTTCAACACAAGTGGAACGAAAAGCCATTCAAGAATCGGCCGATGAAGCAGGAGCTTCCGAAGTATACTTAATTGAAGAGCCAATGGCTGCAGCTATTGGAGCAGGTATTCCTATTCATGAAGCCCGTGGATCTATGGTCTTAGATATAGGCGGGGGCACATCTGAGGTGGCGGTACTGTCATTGAATGGTATTGTTTATGCAGCATCGGTCAAAATAGGTGGAGATAAATTTGATGAAGCTATTATTTCTTATGTTCGTCGCAGTTATGGGACATTAATTGGTGAAACAACTGCTGAACGAATTAAACAAGAAATTGGTTGTGCCTATCCTTCGACTGAGGTTAAAACAATTGAAGTCACCGGTAGAAATTTAGCAGAAGGTGTGCCAAGAATGTTCTCAATCAACAACAATGAAATTCTCGAAGCATTACATGAGCCTTTATCTGGAATTGTGTCTGCAGTAAAAACAGCCTTAGAGCAAACTCCGCCAGAATTGTGTTCTGATGTGGCAGAACAAGGTATTGTTTTAACAGGTGGCGGTGCTTTATTAAAAGATTTAGATAAACTCTTAATGGAAGAAACTGGCCTACCAGTTTTAATTGCTGAAGACCCTTTAACTTGTGTTGCTCGTGGCGGTGGTAAGGCACTGGAAATCATGGATGAGCAAGGTTCGGACTTTTTTACTTTTACTCGCCGATAATCAATCATTTAAAATATTCGAGGAACGATTAATAGACAATGTGGAGCCCCAACGATTCATCATTTTCTCAAAATTATGTGCTTCGTTTCTTATTGTTGGAAATCATTTGTGTTGTTTTAATGGTGTTGGACCAGTCGGCTAAAATTGCAACACCCATTCGAGCAGTGGTATCAACCTTAACCTATCCCTTAATCAAGGCAATAGAATTACCTCAAAATGCTTATGAATTTATAAGTTCTTCGGTTTCTAATCAACAACAACTACTGGATCAAAACATTGAATTAAAGCAGCAACTGTCTCAAGCGAAAATTGATCTATTACAACTTGAGGTTATCTCACAACAAAATATCGAGCTAAGACAATTGTTACAAGCCAAGCAACAATTGCCACTTAATACTACTGCGGCTTTTGTAATCAACATCAATACGGGCGATAATGACCACCATTTCATCATTAATCAAGGTTTTAACCAAGGAGTAACCATAGGCCAAACGATTTTGGATTTAAATGGTGTTGCGGGACAAGTAGATCTGGTTGACTTAGAAACTGCACATGTAATATTGATTACCAACGAAAACCATGCCTTGCCAGTGGAGTTCTTAAGAACAGGAATTCGTACATTTGCTTATGGCACGGGGGATTTGAATTCATTGAGTCTTCCTGAAATACCACAAAGTACCAATGTGAAAACTGGTGATGTTTTGATTACCTCAGGTTATGGAGGGGTTTTTCCTAGAGGCCTAAAAGTAGGTGTTATCAACTCGATAAAAGAGTCAACAGACAGGTCGTATAAACAGGCAGAAGCACTGCCCAGTGCAAATTTAAACCTGTTGAAACAAGTTCTATTGGTTTGGTCAGAAAGCAAAAATAATGCAATTGGCGTAGACAAAGCAGAGACAAAGGAACAAGCACCATGAAACATTATTCCAATAAACTGATACATATTTCAATTGTTTGTTGTTTGTTGTTGATGCTGATTCCATGGCAGGGTTGGTTCAAGATTATTCAACCTTATTGGCTGGCTTTGGCGATTATTTACTGGAGTATTGAAGCGCCCAAACAATGCGGGTTGTTCACCGCATTTTTTTACAGTATATTGTTGGATGTGTTGTATGGATCATTGCTCGGAAAACATGGGTTTTCAATGGTTGCCATGGTGTTTTTAATCAGTAAAATTCATAAACGATTGAAGATGACTTCATTCTGGCAATTGACTTTGATGGTTGGGGCTTTGCTATTAAATGATGTGTTTATTCGGACTGTTATTGATTGGTTGTCTTACAATAAAGCGGCATTCTCAATTAATTTATGGCCAGTATTAACTTCCATTTTATTGTGGCCATGGTTTAAGTATACCCTCGATAGATTGCGCATGAAGATCTGATGCGGCACAAACTGAGACAAATTAAGAACCCACAACAAGAAAGCCGGATATTTAGAGCGAGGATAATGGCTTCAGTTTTTGTCGTATTGATAGCCATTGGCTTCATTTTTGCTCGCTTCTTCTACTTACAAGTAGTTCAGCATCAGGTTCTGTTGAAAAATTCTGAAAAAAATAGAATAAAAACTTCTTCTTTGGCGCCTGCAAGAGGCTTCATATATGATAGAAATGGAAAACTTCTGGTAGATAATATCCCCACTTATCGTTTATTGGCTATTCCAGAAAAGGTGGCAGATTTTGAAAATAATTTATTTAGGTTACAACCCTTTGTTGACTTAAGTAATGAACAAATAACTAAAATCATTCAGCAGGCAAAAGATAACCCGCCTTTTAAACCGATAACCATAAAAAGTAAATTAACAGAAGCTCAGCTTTCTGCATTTATTGCCAGAAAGTATCAATTCATGGGGTTTACAGCTCAACCCTACTTAATCAGGCATTACATTTATACCGATATTTTAGCCCATGTTGTTGGTTATGTTGGACGAATAAATGATAAAGAGAAAGTCAAATTGGATAAAAGAGAATATTCTGGTACAGACTATATAGGAAAAAGTGGCCTAGAAAAATACCACGAAGATATTTTACATGGTAAGCCTGGATCATTGATTGTCGAGACCAATGCGCGAGGTAAAGTATTAAGAACCATAAAACAAAACTTACCAACCAGCGGTGATGATATTACTTTAACCATTGATATAGATTTGCAAAAAACTGCTTATGAAGCACTTGGAGATTTAACAGGCTCAGTCATTGTCATTAATCCAGAAAATGGGGAAATTCTGGCCATGGTTTCTAAACCAGGATTTGATCCAAATGATTTTGTTAATGGTATTTCGCATAAAAAATATTCTGCTCTGATTAACGCCCCAGAAAAACCTTTGTTCAATCGCAGCATAAAAGGAGGTTATGAGCCCGGTTCAACATTTAAACCTTATATGGCTTTAGCTGGATTGTATTACAAAGTAATTGATCTTAATTACAGCATGTTCTCCAAAGGATACTACCAACTTCCAAATCAGGAGCGCAAATACCACGATTGGAAAAATGGAGGACATGGACAAATAAACATCAAACAATCATTAACCCAGTCTGTTAACTCCTTTTATTTTTCCCTCGCAGTTAAATTGGGCATTGATAGAATTCATGATTTTATATCACAATTTAAGTTTGGAGTACGCTCTGGCATTGATTTAATGGGTGAAAAAAAAGGCTTATTGCCTTCTCGGGCATGGAAAAAAGCCACTAAAAATATAATTTGGTTTCCTGGAGAAACTGTTATTACAGGTATTGGACAAGGTTTCCTTGTATCTACCCCCATTCAACTGGCTACTTCATTAAGTATTTTGGCGAATAGAGGGAAGTTTACCCAGCTGCATTTAGTTAAGCAAGATGGCATTGAAACCCAGCAAATCCCTTTAGATATTAAGCCTGAGTATTGGGAAATTGTACATCAGGGTATGATTGGTGTTATACATGACAGAAAAGGATCTGCACGCGCTATAGCCAATAAAAATTACTTAACGGCTGGTAAAAGTGGCACATCGCAGGTGTATGGGAAAAAAGAAGAAGATATCTATAATCGCAATCTAGAAATTCCCAAACACCTAAGAAACCATGCGCTATTTATTGCTTTTGCTCCTGCAGTTAATCCCAAAATAGCTATTGTGGTAGTCGCCGAACATGGTCAAAGTGGGTCAAAAGTGGCAGCTCCTATTGCCCAAAAAGTAATTGAAAAATACCTAATGGATATTTTAAAACTGCCGAAAAACAGGGGCAGAAAATGATTTATGGTAGCAAAATCCATCACAATAAACGCCATTATGTAGACTGGTGGATGCTAATACTAATCATTCTCTTGATGTGTTACGGTTTGGTCGTATTGTATTCGGCTGGAGGTTGGATATTGGTCCAAAAACAAATGGTTCGTTTGGCTTTGGGGATGGTGGTTATGTTATTGTTGGCACAGTTAAAACCAGAAAAACTGGCAGGTATTGCCCCTTGGTTATATTTAATTACCATCGCCCTGTTGTTGGCTGTATTGTTCTTTGGCTATGAATCAAAAGGAGCAAGGCGCTGGATAAAATTGGGCATAAGGTTTCAACCCTCAGAGTTGTCAAAACTCACCATTCCATTGGTTTTAGCCTGGTTCTATCGCTATCGTATTTTGCCACCAGATTTAAAATCAATCTCAATCAGTTTGATTTTACTGCTTGTTCCAGTTGCTTTAATATTTAAACAACCCGACTTGGGCACTTCAATATTGGTTGCTGTGAGTGGGTTATTTGTATTGTTTTTGGCCGGACTTTCTTGGAAATATATTACTGGAGGCATTGTAGCTATTGCTTCTGTTGCTCCTTTGATGTGGATGTTCTTATTGAAGGATTACCAAAAACGCAGAGTATTGACTTTTCTCAACCCAGAAAGTGATGCTTTGGGCTCCAGCTGGAATATTATTCAATCCAAAATAGCAATTGGGTCCGGCGGTGTATTTGGCAAAGGCTGGCAAAGTGGCAGCCAGACACAATTGGATTTTTTACCCGAACATTCAACAGATTTTATTTTATCTGTACTGTCTGAAGAATTTGGTTTGTTCGGTGTAATTATCCTTCTCATTCTTTATTTGGCCATCATTTTTCGGGGTTTATATATCGCTCATCAGTCAAAGGATACCTTTAATCGTTTATTTGCAGGGGCACTAACCTTAACTTTTTTTGTCTATGTATTTATCAATGCTGGTATGATAAGCGGATTGCTACCAGTTGTTGGTGTACCATTGCCA